>CAYYUU010000387.1:0-5767 GCA_964474955.1 uncultured Alcaligenaceae bacterium
CCTGGCCTTTCGTCGCGAGTTTATCGTACAACCCTGGTTCGGCACCGATGGACGGATCTAGCGGCGGGACGTGGTGACCGTGACCGTTGACGACGAGGAAGACCATGAGTCCGAAGATCACCAAGCACACCAACAAATCTCGGAACGCCTGGTCGGGCCAGAACCATCCTTTTTTCTTGTCGGCGTCTTCTTTTTTGTGAGTAACGCCCTGCTTACGGAAGACGGCAATGTGAGCAATCATCAGCACCATCAACAAGCCCGGCAGAATTGCCACGTGCAACGCGAAGAACCTGGACACGGTCGCGTTGCCGTACTCCGGTCCGCCCAACACAATCTGTTTGATTTGCGGACCGATGACCGGCACCCCTTCGGCAATCGTGGTGGCCACTCTCGTGGCGTAATATCCTTTTTGGTCCCAGGGCAACAAGTACCCCGTGAGGCTCAATCCCAACACCAAACCCATGAGAACGAGCCCGAGCCACCAGTTGATTTCTCGTGGCGGAAGGTGGGCTCCGGCGATGACGACTTGGAGCATGTGCAGCGCGAGCAAAACGACCATCGTTTGCGAACCGAAGTGGTGCAACCCGCGGATGAACCACCCGAAGTCCATCTCGTACTGGATGAAATAGACGCTCCGCCAGGCGTTCTCGGCGCTGGGATTGTAGGCCGTCATGAGCATGACGCCCGTGACGACTTGGACGAGAAACACGAACGACAAACAACTGCCCCAGACATAACGCCACTTCGCGCCGCCGGGGATGCCCTCGATCAACATCAGGTCGATGAATTTCTTCAACCCGGTACGTTGACCAAACCAATTACCAAATGCTTTGAACACGATGATTCCTTTGATTACCGACTCGACAATGGGGTGGGGAGGACGAAGCCGAGACGGACACGCGTTCGCGTGTCGCACTCAGGCGGCAACCTGCAAATGAAAAAGTGTCTGCGCGTTGTGGCAGAAATCTCTTCGGACGACTCAGGCGTTCCATTCTTTGGCACCTTCGTTTTCGTCCGAAGGTTCTTTCAAGGGTCCGTACTGAACCATCACGAGGCCATTTTCCTTCTTGACTTCGTGGGCCTTGTACATCGCATGGGGGGATCGATTGTGTTCGGGATCCACGCGATTGCCATTGAGAGCGAATTCCGCCCCGTGGCAAGGGCAAAGGAAAGCGGCCTTCCCGGGTTCCGTTTCTCCGGTGTAGTTGATCGTGCACCCAAGGTGAGGGCATTGCGTGGACAGGCACGTCACATTGTCGTTCGCGTCTTTGATGAGGTAGACGCGTCCGACGATTTCGTTCGGATAGAGGGTCGGACCGTCTCGGCGAGTCTCTCGAATGACGAACAACTTGGGTTCGTTGGTCTTGAGATCACTGAGGTTGGTTATTTTTTTCATCCCACCCGATGCACTCTTTCGCTTCCTCGGGTCGAGCAAAAAGGCAATCGCAGGAGCCGCCAGAACGAGGCCAAAGAGTCCGCCAAGGATTCCCGTCAACCACTTGAAAAAGCCACGGCGAGAATCGCCCTGGGGTGGTCGTTCGGAATGCTCGGCGTGTGGTTGGGAGGGAGTCGGTTCGATATCGTGTGGGTGTGAAGGTGGGGACATGATCCTTTCCTTGTTTCGTTATTTCAAGCACTTCGGGGTGTCTCGTCGGTGATACGCCCGAAGACAAATTTATACTATCTCGATTCGAGTGAGATGTACAGTTATTTCTTGCGGCGCGATAGTTCGCGGTTGGAAAAGGGGCGTGACTGAGAACTGCGGGAAGAAAGTAGCAGCACACGCGGAACGACCAATTTACTTGTGTCCGGTCTGTTGTTTTGTTTTTGTTTTGTTTTGGAGTTCGGCGGCTCGACGCCACTTTCGAAGTTTTGTGTCCTCGCTTGCGCTTCGGGTTGTTTTGTTTTGGAGTTCGGCGGCTCGACGCCGCTTTGGTCGTTAGTCTTTGTTTTGTCCTTGTTGCGGACGCCGCCAAGCTCGCACACTCGCAGGGGACATCCGGACAATCATTGATTTCGCGTTCCTCGCCTGTGCTCGAAAAAGTCACAAAAGCCGACACTTTATCGCTGAGCGAAAAGCAACTTTCCGAACGTCCCGACTCCGCGACTGATATTATTCCAACCGCCCTGACACGTCCCGCCTTCAATGCCATCTCTCTGGAAAAAAATATCATACCTACAAACGGGAAATACGAGACAACATCCGAGAACAAATATGCAGCCTTTGAAGATATTATTTCTCAGTGCCGAGGTAGCCCCATTCGCGAAAACAGGCGGGCTCGCGGACGTTTGTGGTGCGCTCCCCAAATCGCTCAGGGCTTTGGGGCACGACGTTCGCGTTGTCCTTCCCGCGTACAAGCCAATCCAGGAAGCCCTCGCCAACGGCAAGTGGGACATCCGCCCTCACCCTTTGACTTTGCGAGTCCCGGTCGCGCGGATGCGAGTTCCCGCGGGCGTTCTCGAGTCGACGTTACCCGGAAGTGACGTTCCGGTGTACTTCGTCGCCGACTGGCACCGGTTCGGAAGTCGAGACGGAATATACGGATACATGGACGATCCGTTTCGATTTGCGTTCTTCAGTCGAGCCGCCCTCGACCTTGCGGTCGCGGCGATGGAGTGGCGGCCCGACGTCATTCATGCCCACGACTGGCATGCGGCTCCGGCGGTGACATGGTTGGACACGGCGGGACGAACCGACTCACGATATGCGAACATCCCAACGGTCTACACGATCCACAATCTCCAACACCACGGCGAGGCTCCGTGGGGTGTACTCGACTATCTCGAACTATTGACACATGGACTCAACGAGGAGAAATTCGGCCAAGTCGATTTCATGGCCCGCGGGATATATCACGCCACCATGATCAATACGGTGAGTCCGACGTACTCCCATGAGATCAGAACGTACGAAGGTGGTTCGGGGCTCGATGGGTTATTACGATTTCGTGACTTCGACGTCCACGGCATTCTCAACGGAATCGATTACGACGTTTGGAACCCGACGACTGACAAACGGCTGTCCGTGAACTTTGGGATCAACACGCTCGATCAACGAATTGCCAACAAACGGGCGTTGCAAGAACGAGCCGGGCTTCCACAACGCGACGACGTCCCATTGGTCGCGATGGTGACGCGGCTTGCCTGGCAAAAGGGCCTGGACATCTCCGGGGAAGTCTTCCATCGGTTGATGAACAATCAGGCGGGGGAAGCCCAATGTGTAGTCCTTGGTGCCGGTGATCCCACCTACGAAGACATGCTCCGCCATCTCGCCGGATATCACAACCAAAAGATGACGGCGTTTCTCGGATTTGATGCGGACCTCGCTCATCTGCTCTACGGCGGAAGTGATATTTTCCTCATGCCGTCGCTGTTCGAGCCGTGTGGGTTGGGACAGTTGATTGCCATGCGATATGGTTCGGTCCCCGTCGTGCGGGAGACGGGCGGTCTCGCCGACACGGTCCAACACGGCGAGACCGGTTTCGCCTTTGGGTATTATAGTGCGGATTCGTTTTGGGATGGATTGGCCGAAGCGTTGTCTGTCTACAACAATGATCGAGACCGTTGGAAGATGATCCAACGGAAGGGAATGGCGAAAGATTATTCGTGGGCTACGTCCGCGAAGAGTTATGAGCAACTCTATCAGTGGGCTATCTCAAGGGTTCGTGGGTGGTGAGTTGCTTTTCGCTCCGCGAAAAGTTGTTGTCGTTGTTTTGTAGTGTCGCCTTTCGCTCCGCGAAAGGACGCCTGTCTTTGGCATCTTTTCGCGTAGCGAAAAGCAACTCTCCTCAACTATCGCGACACCGCCAGAGTAAAGCTAAAGAGTTGTTCGTTGTCGAACGGCCCGGAGTTAATCGGGAAACCAAAGTCCAGAGCAATCGGCACGGGTCCCATCATCGGCACCACCATCCGCAGACCGAAACCGGCCGTGACTCGATAATCTGTGATCTCAACATCACTCTCGACCGTACCACTATCGAGGAAGGCGACCGCATACACTTGGTCGTTCGCAAAGATAGGAACTTGATATTCCAGGCTCGCGAGCATCATAAAGTTACCGCCGACCTTGAATCCGTTTTTCTCCGGGCCAACACCACGGAACGAGAAACCACGAAGACTTCGATAACCACCCGCGTAGAACCGTTCGTAGACGGGCACATCATCTCCGGCATAGGAGACTTGACCGTGCATCGCGAGGACTTGCTTACCACTTCCGTCTCGACGTTGCCACGTCGTGAAGTATCGACTCGCTTCCGCACTCAATACGGGATACGTAAAGTCGCCGAAGACATGTTCATACGACAACTCAATCCGTCCGCCCTCGGTCGCCCGTAGAAAACTATCTCGGCTATCGCGAATCACGCCAATCCGCGGAGCCACAAGAAAGTTATTCCCAACTACATCCAGTAGGTCGCTCGGTGCAAAGAACGGAACGCTATCGACTTCCACGCCTTCAATACGAAGACCGCCCGTCACACTCCAAAGGGGATTGAGCTGTTTCCCGAGCGTGAAACGTCCTCCAATACGTCGCTCAGTATATTCGACGAAGATTCGGTCGCGATAGAACCCAGAGACCGTCAAGCTGATGGGCCGGTCGAACAGAAACGGTTCCCGCCACGTAGCCGAATACCGCTGGACTTCTGTCCCGGGCACGGCCTCCAATCGAAATTCCTGACCGCCACCACGGAACGCCTTGAACTCGAGGATGTCAGCGATGCTCGTGGGCGGTCGGAACAGGTCGAAGTTGCGTTCGTTCAATACGATGCTCCCGACGAGTCCGGCATCGGAGTTGACGCCAAGGCCAAACAGCAGGCTTCCCGTCGTCGTTTCCTGAACACTTACCAAGATATCTTTGACGTCGCTATTCATGTTGTTCGGGTCGTCGATTATTCGGACGGTTGGTCGTTGTCCGCGTTCGGGATTCGTTTCAAAGAGTCGCGAACGAATGAGGTTTCGCTCGGCCTCTCGCAACAGAGGGTATTGCAAAGTTTGGCCAGGATACAACGGCAACAGTCGGCGGATAACGCGGTCTTTGGTCGTTTCGTTCCCGACAATGATGACTTGCCCGATCTTCGCGGGTCGTCGCGGTTGGTCGAGCACTTGATAGCGGACGTGGACGAGCCCTTCCTCGGGATAGTAGAGTTCTCGGCGCGCGGGGACTTTATATCCACGCCAACCATATAATCCCTGGATATATTGGAGGTCTTGTTGGACGACGGCTTCTTTGTAATAGTTACCCTTCTTGAGTTGTAGCACGCTTTCGACTTGCGCCGGATCGAGATTTTCGACCCCGTTGACGCTCACTTGATGGACTCGGTATCGTGGTCCTTCGTGGATGTGGAACGTGAGATCGACATACTGATAATCGGGCGTGTACTGTGGCTCGGCCGAAACTCTTACGTCGAGGTATCCGTTTTCTCGGTAGTACTCTTCGAGCTTTCGGACGTCCTGTTCGATCTGGAGTGGATTATACATTCCGCCGATCAACCGAAGTAGTGCCGCCTTACTTTGTATCTGTGTTTTCAATCGTCCGGACCACGCAAGTGTATCATTGCCCACGAACTTCATGTTCCGGATGCGGATGATGGGCCCTTCGGTGACGTTAAAGACGACGCGTTGGTCTTGCGGTTGCCCACCTTCCTCCAACACGACCGTCGCGAGGGTATATCCTTTGGCCTGATAGTACTGCTCGATGTCTTTGGCTGCGATTTTGTTGAGCGTCGGGTTGAGCGGAGTTCCACGCTGGATGCGCTGAAGGCTCATGACA
>CAYYUU010000387.1:5777-6993 GCA_964474955.1 uncultured Alcaligenaceae bacterium
CGAGCTTGACGTGTCGGGCGTTCTTGATGATCACTTGCGAAACGAGATTCTTGTGTTCGTACACAGTCAAGTAGACGGTCACTTGCCCGTCGGAGGAGTTCGAACCATAGCCTTCGACGTTGCGGAAGTAACTCAGGGCCGATAGTTTCCGAATGTCATCCTGGAAGATTGCTTTGTTATACGGACGCCCCGGTTTGGTCCGCATGTTCGCCAATATGGTCTCCTTGCTCACACGTTGGTTGCCGGATATCTGAATATCCCGCACCAGCTGAGCCTGATAGTTCTGGGCGTTCGCGACGTTGGTCGAACCAACGAGAACGAAAAGGCCCAAGAACGACCAACCAACGTGCCGTCTCCGCACTTGCCCCAGGACCCATGCGAGAAGTCGAATGAGCATTGTGTGTGCCGTCATGAATCGCTTATCCAACATGGCGTCCGTCCCGTTCATAGGTCATCCCTCGAGGAGATTTGGGAGCCGTGTCTGCACGACCCGAAACCGTATCGGTTGACCGTCAGTCCACATATTCGGGACGGGGGAAATATTCTAAAGTCGAAAAAGAGTCAAGACCAAGTTCCAGATGGCCGACAAACCGGTCGTAATCAAGATGAGGACTCGCGGCCGAACCGAAAGGATCAAAGAAAAGGTGCATGCCGCAAGGGCAGTCGGATAAAGAAGTGTCGCGCTTGTTGAGTGTCGTCTTTCGCTCCGAACGCGAAAAACACCCCAGTTCCGAAGCCGGACGCAAATAAATTTCCCGTTCGCCGCGAACCGGCGCAGAATGTAGGCGTTCTTTCTCGAAGTGAATGACGACACTCAACAAACCTACTACAAATACGACATTTATCGATCCGTCGGACCAAGCAGCAGTGCGACTCTGGAGCGAGCAGACGAACACGAAGCGAAATCCCCCTGAATGCTTCGATCTTGAAGTGCATGGTGGACCTTCGCTTTCGCTCATGCTCAAGCTGGCTTCGCCCTACCAACAAACAACCTGTTCAACGGGAAAGAATGTGAGTCGTGCGACAGGTCATCGGAATGATCGACCAGAGAAAGAATAGGTTAAGTTTGGCAGGTTCCTTGGCAGTCGTTGATGGAAAGATCATCAGAGAAGAGAGTTCGTCGTTTACTCGTCGAAGTCTTGATAGTCGTCTTCGAATTCATCTTCTTCTGTGGGCGGAACTTCGTCTTTTGCGGGGGGATCGATGGTGATCGTGA
>CAYYUU010000388.1:0-6993 GCA_964474955.1 uncultured Alcaligenaceae bacterium
CCCAGAGTCGTAGTTGTGGCCTTTGGGAGAGAGTCGCCTTTCGCTCCGCGAAAGGATGCCAAAGAGATGCATTCTTTCTTTGGGACCGAGAAATTACATAGAGCGCATCTCGCTAGCATCGTTCGCATTGGTTGGGAGCTATCCGGTTTGCAAAAGGCAGTACCGCTGTTTGAGTTGTCGGTCCCAACCCAAGTCCGACCTACTCTCTCAGAATTTCCCAACCTATGGCCGTGGTGAACTCTCAAATTTGAGCCGGGAACGAGAAACTCGGTACACAAATCCCACAAAACCTACGACACAGAAGTTTTGTGGGTTTTGTGTATGCATTTTCTACCTTCCACTGGAAAAACGACCTTTCGAAAATGCGATCCGAACTCCCGAAACGCATACACAAAAAACACAAAAATACCTCGCCCTGATTTTTGTGTTTTTTGTGTGCGCATTTTCTACCTTCCACTGGAAAAACGACCTTTCGGAAATGCTCCCGCCAGGGTCAAAAAAACGTTCGCAAAACGCGCAAAACCCTGACCACGAGTTTTTGCGCGTTTTGCGTACACATGTCCGGACTCGGATTGGAAACAACACCACCAAGGCGTTCTTTCAAAGGAGCGAAACACGACACTCTCTAAAATACAACCATAAATGCGACACTTGCTAATCCGACCGCTCGAGCGAAAGGCGAAACTCTCCAAATGCGACACTTGTTTATCCGTGCGCCCACCTTGGCCCGAAGTTCCCGAGTGTAACGGTTTTCGACAAAGGGAACATCCATCAAATTCTGGGGGAATCGAGTGGTCTGTTGTACGATAAACGAAGTCAGCATCCTTTGGCAATGTTGGCAAAACGGAATTGTTCGTCATCAAGGATCCGCCTCATGGACCAACACGCAGCCCTACTCCGGGCTCTCGCGGAAGACCCCGAGCACGTGGAATTACGCCTGATCTATGCCGATTGGTTGGACGAAAATGGAGAATCCGACCAGGCCGAGTTCCAACGATTTTGGGCTCGCCACGGACTCATCCGGAGCACTCGCTTCCCAAATGTTTCCTCACCGTTGTACCAGCTCCAACAGAACCTACACCTTCCCCACGAAGGAGTCATATCCGACGACATTCGTCACGATTACCAGGCCGTGGATCAATGTCTATTCTCGCTCTGGCAGGCATGGCGAAGCCAACGACTTCCCCGAACGTCGGTGCTTCAGTGTCGTTGGGTCAATTACTCGTTCTCCGTGTTGGACAATTACATCCGCATCGACACGGAAGGCCGGCCCTGGGACGACTGTCCGAGTATCCGGGACGTCCCCTGTGAAGACGTCAACGCTCGCATCCAGAAAACGACCCGGCCTCCCTCGCGGTATCATTTCTTTCGCGTCGACGAGCACATGGTCTATTTCGCCAACGCCGAGACGTACCGGGTCTTCGACAACCAACACATCGACGTTCGATTCGGACCCGAGCCAAACCTCCCGCCAGCCCAGGACGCCTTCACCTACCCTCTTCATCTGGCGGATGGTTCGCTGGTCATCGGGTCCGGAACGCACCGAGCTGTTGCCGTCGTTCCACCTGGTGACTACGAAGCTCAGGTCACTTTGAGCGACATTTTCATCCGGACCGAGTGGGACCATCTGGCCCAGGCGTTCGTGGAGGAGGGAACCAACGAGGCGAATATCGATTGGGAAGAAGAGATCATCTACCGCAACCAAAACGGCTCCGGAAACTGGGAAGAACCGAAACAGAGTTCCGACACCGAGGGAGTTTTGTTTACAGTAGTGTTGTCACCGCACAACACTCCAGTCAAGAGAACCCATCGATGAGCGACCCGACACAGTTCCTCCAGGCGATTCGGAAAGACTATTTCAATGACGCCCCGCGTCTGGTGTATGCCGATAGGCTCGAAGAGAATGGACAGTCCGAGCGGGCCGAGCACATCCGCCTTGATATTCAACTGGAGAATGACGAACTCACGAGGATGGATCGAGACCGGATCGACCAACGGCTGACCGACCTGGTCAACCAACACGGGGAAGAATGGCTGAAACCGATCCCCAAGAACATCCGGGAACATCGGCTCGTGAGTTTTCTCTCCCAGGGAGCGTTTTTTTCTCGGGGAATGGTCTCGATTACCGTTGGGCCGCGATCCTTTCTGGCGAAAAAACTCCAAGAAAAGGATCCCAGTTGGCTTCAAAAGGGCCATGTCGTGGAGTTGGAGTTCTCAGGAGGTAAGCAGTGTGGCAAAGCCTTGTGTTCACCCTTGGTCGAGGGAGTACCATCTCTCAAAAGCTACGACTGTCCTGTCACCGATGAAGAAATCGAAGAGTTCGCCAAGCTGCCGCACATCAATAACGTCCAACATCTTTGGCTGGGACAAACAAAGATCGGGACGAAGGGCTTGCGAGCCATCGCGCATTCGCCAAACCTCGGCAAATTGATTTCCTTCGCGCTCCTTGCGGATCCTTCCGCTCGTGATATTGTTCCGTTGATCGACTCGCCGCTGTGGTCTCGGCTCGAACGACTTCAGTTGTCGAATACTGGCCTCTTGAGCAAATTCGACAAACTCGTCGCGGCGTTGGAGAAACCCAAGTTGATTTTACTCGACTTGTCTATGACCAGACTGGAAGACGAACACATTGGGAAACTGATGCAGAGTAAGGGGCTCTCGACGTTAGAAAGATTGGATTTGGGCTCGGGCCAATTTGGGTCGGCAGGGGCTCGGGCAATTGCCCAGTGTTCGGCCTTGCCAGGACTGAAGGAATTGGACATCCACTGGAACAAAATCGGTGACGAAGGAGCCAAAGCGCTTGCGGAATCGCCGCATCTCAAGCACCTACGGAGTCTCAACGTGGAGCGCTGCGCGTTGAGCCCCGAGGGAGCCGAAATGCTCCGGGAAGCGTTCGGAGATCGGGTGAAGATTAAGGAGGATTGGGAAGAGGAAAAATAACCAGAGTCGACCCAGAGACAGCCAACGAACATTTCGTTCCCGTTGTTATTTCCTGGGATTTTTCAACTTCTTGACTCTGTTCCAAAAGCGTTGCCAGAGCGATTGTTCGCCTTTGGATAATCGAGATAAAAACTTCGAGTCCCGAACCGAAGCCAAATCGGGATCGCGGAGAAAGTGCGCCACTCGCTCTTGGATTGTGTGTCGCTCTTGTTGTGTTCCGTTACTCCATTTGTCTTCGTAGGAACTCATTTCGGCCTTTAACCACTTCAATGCTTGCGCTCGCCAGTTGTCTCGTTCTTTGGTCCCAAGGCTCTTTCCATCTCCGTCACCGGCACTGAGCAGAACCGCGGCACACGCTGCATCATAACGATTGGCTTCCCAGAAGTTCGTCGCCAATGAGGGTTTTTCGGCAAAGGCTTGCTGATGGTAGCGAACTGCAGCGAGGTATTTTTTGTGGTGATAGCAGATCCTGGCAAACGATCTCATCTCGTAAGCATCTCTTGGTTTTTCGTTGCGCTCCAGCTTCCGTTGTCGCTCTAATCCTTTTTTGGCTTCCGCGATCCTGAGACTCAGCTTGTGCTGTTGTCGATAAGTTGGTGAGGCCAAGTCATCTGCCTTGGTGAAATGTGTAAGTGCCGATTCGAATTGACAAGTGCGTAACAAGAGGAATCCCAGGTTCTGATGGGCCCCGAGATCGTTGTTCCTCGCTTCTATGACTTTCCGATAAGCGTTGATGGCTTCGGGAAGTTCATTGCGATAACGATGCACGTTTCCCAGGTGAAACCATGCGGTCGGAGTGTATTCCTCTCGCAGTCGGATTGCCTGCTTCAAAGCCATCTCGGCAGCCTCGAATTCTTGATTCTTTTCCTTGAGTCTTCCGAGTCCCAGATATGCCTTCGCGAGGTTTCGTTTGGCTACCAGGAGTTGGGGACGCAACTGGAGTGCTTTTTTCAGAGCGACAATTGCACTCTCGAAATCTTTGTCCGCCGCGAGATGACCAATCCCGAGATTCAGATAAGCGTTGGCATTCGTGGGCCGTAATGCCACAACGATGGCGAAGCATCGAAGGGCTTCCTGCGTCCGTGGCGGGTGGACCTTCAATAACTCCTCACCCAGGAGCCAATTGAGATAGACATCCTGGGGATAGTGCTTGAGCCCTTCCCGAGCCACGACGATGGCCTCCTTCGTCTTGCCGATCTGTTGCAGCGCACTCGTGAGGAGGACGAGGGTTGGCGCTTGCATTTCCTTCAAGTCGGCGGACGTGCGGGATTGAAGAATCTCTCGATAGTCTTCTCGCAATAGTGCGTTGCGAATTTGCCGTCGAGACGGTGAAGAATCGGCTTCGTTCGCGATGGCCAACAAGTGCTTCCACCTGCTGGGCTGACTCGGATTTGAGAACTTTCGAACCTTCGCCCAAACGACCAAGAAGGCGGCAAAATCCTGGCGAAGAGGTGGAATCATCTGCTTCGCGGCCTGTTTGGGTGACCGTTCATCAACGTCCATGCCGTGTTCCCGAAACAGACGAGCGTACTCGCGATCTGCTTGCGCGTAATCTTCAGGTTTTCCCGCACATTTCGTTCTGCCCAATCGGAGGTCACCGAGTTTGGCCCTGAGCTGACGCTGCGTGGCTTCGGTCTGAAGTCGGACAATCCGTTTCAATATCGTCGCACGCAGCGCGCGGACCTCGGGTGCGTCCGATTGAGCCAGAAGTCCCTCCGCTTGCTTCAATCTTAACAGTGCGTTCTCTTCACGATCACCCTTGCTCATGAGTTCGTGGGCCTGCGCTAACGTGGCCCTGGTCTTCCATTCCTCTTGCTCTCGCATCCAGTACCACCCACCACCGACAGTGATCAGCGAGAGGATGACCGCGACCGCCAGAATGATCGTGAGGCGCCGGGCCTTCTGTTCCGCGCTAGCTTTCGCCTGCGCCTTTGCTTTGTCTAGTTCTGCCTGCCGCAATCGGTCACTGACACCTGTTCTGTGGGATATCAATTTTGCTGCGATGGCTCCGGCGTCTTTCGGGCGGTCTTTCGGATCCACGGCCAAGCAGGAAAGCGCGAGTGCTTTCAAGTCTGCGTCTGCCTCGCATTGTTGAAGCCGTTGATACGCATTCGTCAGCTCGCCTTCCCTCGCTTGCTGCAGCAAATCCGTGAGCGTGGCTCCAACGTAGGGTGGCTCCCCGGTGAGAATTTCGCAAAGCAATGCTCCCAAGCCAAAGACGTCGCTCCTCTGATCCACTTCGTCGAGCCTTCCTTGTGCTTGCTCGGGAGCCAGGTACGCGGGAGTGCCCAGAGTGGTCCCGGCTTGCGTTTTTGCCTCGGATCCGGTGAGCATCTCTTGTGCGAAATGGGAATCCCTGACAGCGGGTTTCTCGATTTCTCGAGGATCTTTTGCGGCGTCTCTGAGGATCTTCGCCAAGCCCCAATCCATGACTTGCACTTCACCGTGATCTCCAACCATGACGTTGTCCGGTTTGATGTCTCGATGAATTACTCCTTGGGCGTGGACGTACGCCAACGTCTGACAAATTTGTTCGTAGATCGGCAACAGATCGGAGAGCCCGATTGTTCCCTCGGATCGCTCTGCGAGGAGTCGGCGCAGTGTTTTTCCGCCGACGAGCTTCATCAAAAAGTACGGTCGCCCATCCAAGAGTTCGCCGACGTCGTGAATCGGCGGAATGCCAGGATGTTGCAAGAGCCCGGTGATGCGAGCCTCCTCGAAGAATCGACGAAGTGTTCCGGGAGACTGAAGATGCTCGTCAAGCAGGACTTTGATGGCGATGTCACGACCCAATCGTTGATCTCGTCCACGATAGACCACACCCATACCACCCCGACCTATTTCACTCAGAATCTCAAAGTGATTCTCTTGGTCGGAATCTTCCGATAGAAAACGACCCTCACTTGACTCAATGAGACCTAACCGATCAGACAACGTTTGTTCCTGGCTGGGGTCTTCCACGGCGAGGTGATCATGAACGTCGAACAGGGCGCGAAGATCCGATTCCCATTGAGGAAATCGTTGATACCACAGTTCGGGATTCATCAGTTCCCCCAACTGCGATCGCGTGACATATTCGGTATAGATTAGCTCCAACACTTTGTCGGCATCGACGAACAGGTTGGGATAGGCTTCCAAATACTGTTCGGCACAGCAAGACTCACCCACTGTCAAGCGCCGTTCGAGTTCGGCGCAAAGGTGACTGAGTAAGCTGGCTTGGTCGGGAAATTTCGAGTTGCTTGTCATTTCGTTGCTCTACCAATTTCCAGAACGTTCCGGCCCTCTGCCGTGTATAATGCCATACGTACCAATCATGTTACACAACAAACCTCTCACTCCTCTCCTCACTTGTACGCATTCATGGAGCAGCCATGTCAGAAGCAACAAGTTTTGCCGAATTGCTCCAACGGAGTCAACAAGGCGATCCCGATGCAATGGCGGAATTGGCAGAGAAGTATGAGCACAAAGTGCGGATCGTGGCTCGCCGGTTGCTCGGGCAGGCCATGCGGCCGTATTTAGATTCGGTGGATCTCGTGCAATCTATCCATCGATCCATTTTGATGGGGTTGCAGGAGGAAAAGTTTGACGTCTCAAGCCCCGAGAAGCTCATCGCTTTAACCGTGACGATGGTGCGACGCAAAGTGGCGCGGCAATGGCGACGGTTGCAACGGCAACAACGTTTCGATCACGAGAACGAGCGAACACTTCCAGAAGCCCTCGTTGTACCGACCTCACCGCAAAGTGATCCGGCAAACGTCGCACAGTTCAACGATCAGATGCGACTCCTCGAAAGCGAACTCAGCGAAGATGAGCAGAAGCTGTTGACGATGAAGCTGAGCGGATGCTCCACCGCCGAGATGGCCGAGGAACTGGGCATCACGGGAGTTGCGCTGCGAGTTCGCCTGACTCGTCTCAAGCAGCGCCTGGACAAAGCGGGCCTCGTCGACCTTCTCTTCTAGTGCATCATCCAGTCTTAATTTTGGGGTAGAGTCGCTTGAGATTTCGTCTCGCATCGTCGATCTGAAATTGCCAATCGACACCTCGTTGCTTTTC
>CAYYUU010000389.1:0-6981 GCA_964474955.1 uncultured Alcaligenaceae bacterium
ACGCCCAGTCTGCATTGAGAGTATAGTGTCAAGGTAAGACGCGAGCGGCGTGATTTCCAATCCAAACAATCTCGCGACTCGGCAGCGGTTCGTTCCGTCCTCTTTCCGAGCCCAGTCTCACCCGACGGCTTCGACAATTTGTTCTTCTCCCGATAGAAAGCACTTGATCGCAGACGAACGCTGCACTCGGTCGACCCTGACAGCAGAAACTCACCTCTCCCAGTGGCTTTGGAATCCACAAAAAAAGAAAATTTTTCTAGACTTTTGGATTGTTGACGTGTAAAAGATTCAGAGTGTAAATTACATGTCATTCATTGAAATACATGTTCCTGTTCTTCAGGATCCGTCGATACGCTTACCATCGAGTGGCGATAGCTTTTCCGGTTCACCCCGTGAAGGTGTCCCTCCGATGATTCCTCTCCAAAAATGAACGCCAGGTTGCCTGGATCGAGAGAATCGAACAACGATTGCATCTTTGCATTGTTGTCGCTTTCGTTGTGCACGTGCAACCATCATTCGAAACACGAGTTACACAGCTAGCACATCTTGAAGTCTTATATTCAAGGTGTCGCGAGGCATGTGCATTTATCGGTCGTGGCGTGATTTCCGTCGTCACGGCCCTGATCATGACCGCTACTGAGGCCGCAGTTGGGTGGGGACGCTCCGCTGCTTCTGTCCGATGCCGATTCGAACGGACGTTATTCGCTTCACGTCCGTAGAGTGCCAGAGTGAACTGATTCGAATCCCTTTCCTCTTGGGTCATTCGAGTCCGGCTCTAGTTTTCGATTGTTCTGTTTTGTTTTGTTTTTTTCGGAGGTGTTCGATGCGATTGCGCCTAAAACGAGAGGGGTTCACCCTCATCGAATTGCTCGTGGTCATCGCCATTATTGCCATTCTGGTCGGGCTGTTGCTCCCGGCGGTCCAAAAAGTTCGAGCTGCGGCAGACCGTGTTCACTGCATCAACAATTTGAAACAGCATGGCCTTGCTCTGCACAACTATCACGATGCGAACAAAGTCTTGCCTCCCGGCAATAGCATCTACCGAAGTTCATCCACGCGTACTGGCGCCTGGTCGTGGATGGCGTTTATCGCGCCGTACATCGAACAGGACAACGTCTACACCCAGGCGAAAGCTTTTTCCGAAGGCGGTGGGATCCAATGGTATGCTTGGTATAACCCGGCGTGCGAACAGATTCTTTCGGTCTTCGTGTGTCCATCCGACCCTCGCGGCGAACTGCGTTGGGCCGACAGTAGTCGGCCATGGTACGTGAAAGAACAAGGATTGACTGGATATTTGGGGAACGCGGGGACGGCCTCGGGTGCCAAGGACGGAGTTCTGTATGGCGATTCGAAAGTCCGGATTGGCCAAATCAAGGACGGGACGAGCAACACCATCATGGTCGGGGAGCGACCGCCAAACAGCAACCTGGAATACGGGTGGTGGTTTGCTGCCTACGGCTACGACGGCCAAGGGACCGGGGATTGCGTCATGACTTCCAACGACCTCGCCATGGCGCAGTACTTCATCGATAATTACGGTTGCCCAAGTGGCATCACGGCGGCACAAAAAATTGGGTTGAAACCTGGTGACCCAGAAGTTGGTTGTGACGCAGCTCACTACTGGAGCTTCCACACCGGCGGAGCTTTATTCCTCATGTGTGACGGCTCGGCTCGCTTCGTTTCCTACCAGAACGACAACATCATTGCTCCGCTCTCGACTCGCAACGGTGGTGAGGTGGTTAACGTCTCCTGACGAGCACAAACTTCTCGTTCCCTGTTCGTGCACAAGTGCGGGCCGGGAGCGTTGTTCCGGCGTGTATGTTTTCGAAGTCTAACTTGGTCTTGCCTATCATGAGAATTGCTGTCGTTGTGCTGTGCTGCCTGTTCGCGTTTTCCACACTCACCGGATGCGGTGACTCGGGTAAAAGTGTTTCGGCACCTTCTGGTTACAAGGCACCACCTCCCAAAGATTCTGGGGCGGATAAAAAACGATCTCGATTCCCCGCCCCGCCAACAACGGCGAAGCCCAACTAATCCTCCGTTGGCCTCTGCCGAAACAGTCTCTGGCACGTGGGAACAATGGCATTTCGAATCTGTTCCCAGTGCCGTCTCTCCGAAATATCTCCCGCACAATCTGCGTCGTCGATGGCGCTCTAACTTCCGACCTCGGCAGCCTCACCTTCGGGCACGAACATTCGATACGTCGTGTATCCTCCGGCCAAGTTAACAGCACCGAATCCATTCTGTTTCGCGATCCGTGTGGCTAAATATCCTCGCATGCCGACTTTGCAGTACATCGCAATCGAGCGATCTTTCGGCAGTTCGTCGAGGCGTGACCGCAACTCGTCGACGGGGATGTTCACGGCACCAGGAACGTGCCCAGCTTGGTATTCTTGAGGAGTCCGGACGTCGACCACATACGGTGCCTGGCCGTCTGCTTCCAAAGTCAACAGTTCGTCGAAATGCATCTGCGGGTGGTCCCCGCGAAGGAGCCCACTGGCCACGAATCCAACCATGTTGACGGGATCCTTGGCCGAGCCGTATTGCGGGGAATATGCGAGTTCGGCTTCTTCCAAATCAAAGACCGTGAAGCCCGCCTGAATGGCCATCGCCAACACGTCGATGCGTTTGTCCACGCCCGCACCACCAACACCCTGGGCGCCGAGAATCTTCCCGTCGATGGGGTCGAAGAGGACCTTGAGAGACATCCCTTCCGCACCGGGATAGTATCCCGCGTGGTTGGCCGGGTGGATGTATATCTTGCGATAGTCCTTGCCGACTCGCTTGAGGATCTTTTCGCTCGAGCCCGTGGAGGCCGCGGTCATGTCGAAGACTCGGACGATGGCGGTTCCTTGTGTCCCTCGATAACGACTCTCGCATCCGAAGATGTGGTCGGCGGCGATTCGTCCCTGTCGATTGGCCGGACCCGCGAGCGGTATCTGGGTCGGTGTCCCTGTCACAAAGTCGGTGATCTGGACAGCGTCACCAACGGCGTAGATGTCCGGGTCGGTCGTCTGCATGTGGTCATTGACGACGATGCCACCTCTGGGACCGACTTCCAGACCAGCGTCGACGGCCAGTTGGTTCTCGGGTCGGACGCCGATCCCAAGAACCACGACGTCGGCGACGAGAGCGTCACCTGACTGAAGGATCACTCGGAGGTTGTCTCCGTCTTTTTCGAAGGCGGACGCCGATTGACCAAGGACCAGATTCACCCCTTTGTCGCGAAGGTGCTTGGTGAGTGGTGTGGTCATCTCCTTGTCGAGGGGTGGGAGGACTTGATCTTGGAGTTCAATGATGCTCGTGTTGATGCCGCGATGGACCAGGCCCTCGGCGAGTTCGAGGCCGATGAACCCGGCTCCGACGATAACGACGTGGTCGTGCGACTGATCGACGGCGGCCTTGATCCGGTCCATGTCTTCGAGGTTGCGAAGTGTGAAGATTCCCGGCAGGTCGAGTCCCGGTATCGGGGGCCGCAACGGCGAAGCTCCCGGAGAAAGAACGAGTTTGTCGTAGGGCTGGTCGAACGATTGGCCGGTCGTGAGGTCTTGAACGCGGACCGTTTTGTTCTGGCGGTTTATGGACTCGACCGAGTGCCGTGTTCGCACATCGATGTTGTATCGGTTCTGTAGCATCTCTGGTTTGACGACCAGGAGTTTGTTGCGTGGGGTGATCTCCTCACTGATGTAGTAGGGCATTCCACAATTTGCGAAGGACACATCGGGACCACGCTCAAAAATGATAATCTCGGCGTCTTCCGATAAACGTCGTGCCCGAGCTGCCGCCGACGCACCCCCGGCGACTCCACCGACTATGATGATACGCATCGTAAATCTGCCTTTCTTGGTTTCGTGAACGAGCACATCTTCCGTGCAGGTCTGATCTGGAACCGCACACATATGTGCTCCTACGAGACACCCACCTGTGTGCGGATTTGGTCATTAGCACACGACCCGTTGACATAAACAACAAAAAACGTGCCAAGAGAAAGACGTGTGGATTGGAATGGCAATGGTGTTCTGAGAGTTGGTGGAAAAGAAAAAGGCTGCGTCTACTTCGCCACTTGGGTCATGGAAGGCTCACGGACTCCCGCGTTTTCTTGGTCCCCAAGGACTTTCGCTCCACTGAGAGTTTGTTTCTTCGTCGCAACTCTCAGGGAGCCAAAGTCCGGCGACCCGACCAGTGAGTCTGAAACAGCCTTCCTTGTGGTGTGTGGAAACCAAACGCAACGGCGACGCAACATCGCCAAATGAAAGCTAAACGCAGCCTTTGATGATATGTCCTAATCGGCACAGCGAGCAAAGGCAAGCCGACGGGTTGAATTTTCTCAGCTACTCTTTCAGCATGGCGGCCAAATCCCAAACCACGGCAGTCCCACTCCTGTCCTGCGTCACAAGCGTCGAGGCATCGTCCGAAAGGGAGATGTAATAGACGGATCGCAGGGGCGTCGCGAATGTCTTGAGTCGTTTTCGCGTTTTGAGGTCCCACACCGTGAACATTTTGGAGTTGGCTCCGACCACCAAAATGTTACTCTTGCGGCCCAAGTCGATGCTCAGCAAAGTCTCCTCGTGGTCGAGTGTTCCCTCACTTTTCTCTGAGGCGACGTTCCAGATGTGAACTTTCTTGCGACTGGTCGGATTCAGGATGTAACGGCCATCGCTGGAAAAGACCATTCGGTTGGAATTGCCAAAGTTCCCAATGTCGATGTGGTGTTCCTGTTTCCCCGTTTGTGCATTCCACACGAACACGTCGACAAAGTCCATGGTCGCAACTTGTTTTCCGTCGGGGCTGACGGCCACGCAATCGATCACGCGCTTGTGCCGCACCAGGAACTTTTGTTTGCCGCCAGCCTCGACGTTCCAGGCGCGACACGACCGGTCACCCGCGACGGAATAGAACGTTCGTTCGTCGGGACTGAAGGCGATCCAGTTCACCTCTCCGGAGTGTCCCTTGAATTCCTCGTGGACCGAACCCGAGGCTACCTTCCAGAGAATGATCGGCCCACGGGCACTGCCGATGGCCAGATAGGTCCCTTTGGGACTGAAAGCTACCCGACGAGGGTCGGGCGGAACGAACGCCAAGTCGGCCCTTTCGTTTCCGGTCTTGGCGTCCAAAAGTTTGGCCTTGCCGCCTCGGAAGACGACGGCAATAGTTTTGCCATCGGGAGAGACGGCCGAGAGGGAGACCTTGCCAGGTAACCGCCGTCCGTTCGAAAGACCGTTTTGCCCTTGAGGAGTGTTACCCGGAGGAACTGGATTCGTTGGGAGCTTCTTTCCTCCTGCACCGCCAGCTCGTTTGTCTTCGGCGGGACCAAAAACACCGCTGACCCACAACACAAGCAGGACGATCGCAACGAGGGCCACGCCTCCACCGCCGATGATTCCGAACAGGGCAGGCGAGTTGGACTTTTTTCTTTGTTTCTTCCGGGACGATTTTCTGGGACGCTTTCGTCGCTCCCGCTCTTCGTCTTCGTTGTCTTCGTCGTCCTGTTCGTCTCGGGTTCGACGTTTCTTTCCCGTGGGAGCTTCTTCCTCGTCTTTTCGTCGTCTCGGTCGGCGTTCTTCCTCATCCTCTCGCTCGTCGGGTTCCGATACGGTTCGACGTGCCTCCTCCTCTTCGTCTGGTGAGCGCGGCTTCCTCCTTGTTGGGCGAGAGGATTTCGCCACTTCCGTTGGCGAAGACAGTCCCTCGGAGATCCGGAAAGGGTCACCACATTTTGGGCACTTAATTGTTTTCGTTTCGGGTAACTCAGCTTTGAGCTTGAGGTTCGCGCTGCACGCGGGGCACCGAAGACGCATTCTTGACTCTCCCAGCTGGTAACTTTCCGGACTCGTTGGAGGTAGGCGTCCTCTCGCAATTTCTGGGACGGAGCGTCGTTCGACGACCGAATAGAATTGAGGAGAGATCGTTGATGGAAATACAACAAATAAGAAGAAAGGCTGCGTCTACTTCACGACCTGGGATAAGGAAGGCTCACGGACTCCCGCGTTTTCTTGGTCCCCAAGGACTTTCGCTCCACTGAGAGTTTGTTTCTTCGTCGCAACTCTCAGGGAGCCAAAGTCCGGCGACCCGACCAGTGAGTCTGAAACAGCCTTCCTTGAGGTGCGAGGCAACCAAACGCAACGGCGACGCAACATCGCCGAATGAAAGCTAAACGCAGCCTTTGGATATGTCATAATCGACAAACACACCCAACGCAACAGGCCCGATAAATTTTCCGTCGGAAGTCAAAGCGAGAAAGAAAAAAGGCTGCGTCTACTTCACGACCTGGGTCATGGAAGGCTCACGGACTCACCACACCTGGTGGATATCCAGGAACGTAAGAAACCGCGAACCACGAGGTTGTTCCAGACTTGCGTTCCTGGATATCCACCAGGTGTGATCAGTGAGTCTGAAACAGCCTTCCTTGAGATGCGAGGCAACCAAACGCAACGGCGACGCAACATCGCCGAATGAAAGCTAGACACAGCCTTTGAGTATTGTCTTAACCGACGCAACGACCAAAAGCAAGCTGCTCCTCGTCGAATCTCATTCTTCATTCCTCGAGTAACGTTCCTTGTTCCCACTCAGACTTCTTGGGCGTCTTCTTTCGCGGCGGACGGGAGGGTCTGCGTCGGCTGCCATGTTTCTCGTAGACCTTTTTGGATTCTTCGACAGTCTTGGAATCTTTTTTGACGGAATAGATTCGTTGCTTGGCAGCTTTCGTTGCGGACGCGTGGTCGACGATAGGAAGCGGATAATCCTTGCCGATGATGCACCCTGCCTCGCGTTGTTCGGTCCTGGTCATCCTGTGTGGTTCGGCGATGAACTTCGTCGGGACGGCGGAGAGTTCGGGCACGTACCGCCGGATGAAGACGCCTTCGGGATCTTGGTCCTTGGCTTGTTTAGTGGGCGAGTAGATGCGGACGGTGTTGATGCCCGTCACACCCGATTGCATTTGGAATTGGCTATAGTGGATGCCAGGCTCGAAGTCGAGGAATT
>CAYYUU010000390.1:0-6963 GCA_964474955.1 uncultured Alcaligenaceae bacterium
GGCGTGGTCTGGAACTGCCTTATCGACTTGTCGCGGATCGCGAAACCTTGTCCGACACGTACGGACGCTTCTCCGCCGAGCCGTTCGAGCGCGGTTTCGGAATGACAATCGGCAACAGCCTCCGACGAGTTTTGATCTCCAGTCTGGAAGGTAGCGCCGTCACGCGAGTGAAAATCCAGGGCGTTCAGCACGAAATCACCACCATCCCTGGCGTGGTCGAGGACGTCACCGACATCATCCTCAACATCAAAAGTCTGGTCGTCAAGAATTCCAGCGACGAACCCCAGACGATCCGAATCGAACAAGCGTCGCGGGGCGTCGTGACGGCGGCCCAGATCATCACCGACGAACACGTTCAGATCATCAACCCCGAACACATCATCGCGACGTTGACTTCGGACGTTCAGTTCGGCGTTGAAATGACCGTCGAAAACGGACGGGGATATCGAACGGCGGACGAAAACTCCGGCAAGGAACGCGAAGTTGGGGTGATCCCGGTCGATTCGAGTTTCTCGCCCGTCGTTCGTGTGAAGTACGCCGTCGAGGAGACCCGCGTTCTCCAAAAGACCAACTACGACCGGCTGACGATGGAAATCTGGACGAACGGAACGGTGACGCCGCAAATGGCCCTCGTCGAGGCGTCGAAAATCCTGCGGAAACACCTCAATCCGTTCATCCAATACTCCGAGCCCGGACCCGAGATTGCGTTGGAAGAAAAGGTCGGTCCGGTCGACACGCCGTCGCAGGAAGATCTCGAACTGGAACGCAAGCTCAACATGAGCTTGGCCGAGTTGGAGCTTTCCGTCCGAGCCACGAACTGTCTCGAGTCGGAAGGCATCACGACCGTTCGCGACCTGGTCAATCGAGCCGAAGACGAGTTGCTCGAAGTCCGAAACTTCGGTGAGACGACCCTACGGGAAGTCCGAAGCAAGCTCGAAGAACGAAATTTGAGCCTCGGAATGAAGTTGCCGAATTCGCCCCAGCGGCGATAATTTCCAACAGTTGGATGTGAAAGTAGTAGGCACAGTCCGTGTGCCGTGACCAGAAGAGGCGAACGGCATACGGATTGTGCCTGCTACTTTTTCCCGCACCCGAGAACACACCGATGCTCTCCGACAGCGAACGCCAACGTTGGGCAACCGGCGAGTCTCGCGGAACTGGAATTGTCTGTTCGCACGACGAACCAGTTGGAATCGGTCGCGATTGCAACCGTTACAGACCTAGTAACCTTGAATTCTGAGGCTGAGCTCCGCGAGGTGTTGATGATACTGGGCGGAGAAACGACCCTTCGAGAAATTCCAAGCAAGCTCGAAGAATGAGGTCTTCACCTCGGCATGACAGAGCCATAAAACTTTGATCGGTGGAGAAACCCTACCGCTGTTTTGAGGGTGGGTGGGGCATCCGATGACAACACTCACCTGGGTAAGCAACCATGCGACACTTAAAAGCCCACAAGAAACTCAACCGTTCGCCAGCCCATCGTTTGGCTTTGTTGCGAAACCTCACCATGGCGCTCGTTCAACACGAGCGAATTTCGACCACCGTGGCCAAGGCCAAGGCCTTGCGTCCGTATGTCGAAAAGATCATCACGTTGGCCAAGAAGGGAACGCTCCACCACCGACGACTCGTGATCTCGCGACTCGGTCCGGTGGCCCACGTGCCCGTCAATCCGCAGGGCGAAACGCTCGCGGACCAAATGACGATCGTGCAAAAACTCTTCACCGAAATCGGTCCTCGGTTTGCCGAACGTCCCGGCGGTTACACTCGCATCATCAAACGGACCTATCGTCGTCTTGGTGACGCGGGCGAAACGTGCTTTATCGAACTCCTCCAGGAGGGCGAAGAAAAGATCCGAGCCCGAGAAGCTACGGCACCAGCTCCAGCACCTCAAATCGAGGAGGACGAGGACGAAGACGAGTTGGAACAGGAAGACGAAGGCACCGAAGAGGAAGCCTCCGACGAAGAGGATGAAGAGGACGAGGACGAAGAAGACGAGACCACTGCCGAGGGTGAGTCTTCCGAAGAAGACGAAGAGAAAAAGAAAGATTCGGGCAACGAATCAAAATAGAGTAGTTTGTTTCGTAGGACAGGTTACAAACCTGTCCAAAACAAAAGGGACAGGTTTGTAACCTGTCCTACATTCTCACAAGCCAACTTTCACTTCTTCTTGCCAGCACCCGGTTCGATAGTGTTCTTCTGAGTGATCTTCTCTTCCAACTTTTGCATGATTGCCGTGATTTGCGCTGCATCCATGTCCGCATCCGTTGGGTAAACGAAGTTGCCGTACACCCTCTGCTTCAAATAGAGCAAGACCGTGTGTTTTGCTTTGTCATTGATTTTGTAGCCCTCTGGACCTGTGGACGGAAAATGGGCCACGCGAATATCTTTGAGCCCCCGACCCGCGACCCAATTTTGGAGCAAGCTCGCTCGTAACTTCTTCCGCTGAGTCCACAGGTTTTCGATCTTCTTCGCCGAATCCTCAAGTACGGTTTTGACCTTGTCGAGTTTCTCCTTCTGTTCATCTTCGGGTAACTTTTTGATCCCTTGCAACTTATCATCGATGTCGTCGAGTGAACGCTTCAACTCGCTCGTGGTTTTGTTCGATGCCGCTTGTTGTTCCATCACAGCGCTCTGCGAATGCGGACTCAAGAAAATGATCGCGATCCGGAGCGAACCGACTTTCTCGGCATCTTCCTTGAGCCTCGCCTTGAGCTTGGTCACCAGAGCAACGAGTTGTGGGTCGGGTGGATTCTGAGCGGGGTCGGACCTCGTAAAAATCATCACCACCGGACGAAGCCCGAAATCACACAAAAGAGAACGGTAACGTCCGGGTGGGACGAGTTTTTGTTCAGGATCGTCTTTTCCGTCAGGAGTTTTAGCCAAGCCTTGGGGACCGTTCACGACGAAAGGCGCGAACGAACTTGGAAGAAGCTCCCCCGGTTGCGGACCTGATTGAATTTTTGCTTGGGCTTGGACAAAAGACGTGGGAACGAAGAACGTCGCGACAGCAACGCCCAACACCCATCGCAACAAACCAATTTGCATCGGACGACCTCGCTCTGGATGGCGTTTTGGCCCAATGTCACTCGGGCCGGAAACCACACAAATCTATCATTTCAGGATGACGGAATATTTACAAACCGTCAACGGACACTCCGGAGATTTCCGGACTTCTCGCACCAACCGAGAAGAAAATAGCGGCTGTGCGGGCCGCCCACAAGGTATCGGAGTTGGGAGTTGTCGATAGGGCCGTTTTGCTCGACATGCGAGGTAACCAACGCCATCGCCGTTCTGCCCTCACAACCCGACATGAGCAAGCCGACAACGACCAGTAATTGGTCGAAGGATCGCAAAGGAGAGCCGAAGGCGAACGGATGACGCCGAACACTTCGACTTTACATGATCATCGCACGCATCTCATCGTAGGTAAGCGGGATCAAAAACTCCCCACCCAAGACGTAACTCCCATTATCCAACGGAGTAGAGTGGCAGACTTCGATGATCGTCGTCTTCGAAAAGCTCTGGGCCTGGTTTCTCAACGCAAGGACGAGAACGGTTCCGGGTTCAATCGCTCGATCCACAAGCAATCCAATGCCGATCGTGCTGACATCCCGGACACGCACCGTGCCGATATCATCGAGAACTTGAAGGGCGATATCACAGCCTGTCCCCGAACTCACTTGATACCGGTGAGTTTGCCTGCGATCGATCGACTTGTGAGAAGAGTCTGTTCTTTGCGAAATCGTTCCTGGAATCATAGAGTGCATCCACCGCTGGAAATGAAAAGAGATGAAAAGCGAGCGCACAGCCCCGGTGACGAGATCGGAAAGAAATGGGGGCTGTTTGAGGTGCGGACCTCGCGCAACCGTTGCGCTGCGAAGCTATTTATCACATAGGTCACGAATGAGGCTGAGTCAAACGTGCCACCAATTTTTTTTGGGAGAATTCTCGTGAATTTGCGCAGATACTTGCGCGGTGGACGGAGATCGTGAAGAAGCATCGACGCCTTATCTGCCGAGTCAAGGAGAGCGATTTCGATCTATGTCCTCGGATTGGCCGATTACCTACAATAATCCCAACATTCTCGAGGAAAGGACACAACAACAATGCTCAAACGAATTCCCTGGATTCTCGCCCTCCTTGTTCTTCCCACCGCTGCTCTGGCAGACAAGAAGGCGAACGATCCGCTCGACAACTGGCCGCACTGGAGAGGTCCCCTTGCGACCGGTGAAGCACCGCGAGCGAATCCACCTCTCAAGTGGGACGAGAAAACAAACGTTCAATGGAAAGTCAGCATTCCCGGAAAAGGATCGAGCACTCCTATCGTTTGGGGGGACCAAATTTTTGTGACCACGACCGTGGACACCGGGAAAGAAGCGCCCGCCAAGGATATCCCCAAATATGACCGAACGAAGTTGACGATGGTTGGCAAGAAACTCATCCCCGAACTGCCCAAGACTTATCACAAATATATCGTTATGTGTCTGGACCGGAAGAACGGCAAAGTCCTCTGGCAAAAGACGGCGACCAAACAAGTTCCCCACGAAGGACATCATTCAACACATAGTCATTGTGCCGGTTCGCCAACGACCGACGGCAAGCATCTCTATGTCTCGTTTGGCTCACGAGGTATCTATTGTTATGACTTCAAAGGTAACTTGAAGTGGAAGAAAGATCTGGGACCTTTGTTCACTCGGTATGGATGGGGCGAAGCCAACACGCCGACCATTCACAAGGGCTCACTCGTCGTGCCGTGGGATCACGAAGGCCAATCGATGCTATATGTCTTGAATGCCAAGACCGGTGAGGTGAAGTGGAAGGCCAAACGCGATGAGCCAACAAACTGGGCCACTTCGCTCGTCGTCAAACACAAAGGAATCACACAAGTTGTTATCCCAGGGACGAATTACATTCGAAGTTATAACCTGACGAACGGTAAAGTTATTTGGAAGTGTGGTCCATTGACGGTGAACGCTATTCCTTCGCCGGTGGCTCGCAATGGAGTTGTCTATTGCATGAGTGGTTACCGAGGAGCCTATGTGTATGCTATTCCCTTGGATTCGAAAGGCGACGTCTCGAAAAGCCCTGCAATTGCGTGGAAAAAGAATCGCAACACGCCCTACATTACGTCACCGCTCCTTTATGGCAACTGTTTGTATTACATGAAGTTTTGGAGCCCGATCGTGACTTGCGTGAACGCGAAGACAGGAAAGGAAATCTACAACAGTCGTATCCCAAACCTGAATAAACTCTATGGGTCACCTGTGGGAGCTGCCGGGCGTATCTATTTGGTCGATCGCGACGGAAGAACTGCAGTCTTCAAGCAAGATGCAAAGAAGCTGAATGTGTTGGCGATCAACGAACTCGATGCCAATATTGATGCTTCCCCTGCTCTCGTTGGCAACCAGATATTTCTGAGAAGCCATACACATCTGTACTGCATCCAGGGACGCCAATAGTACGCACACGCTTGCCCGACATTGCTTTGGGAGCAATCATTCTGCCTCTTTCAAAGCAATGTCGGAGAAATGGGCTCACACCGTCCCTTCCAGAAGATACTCATGAATCGATTTTGCCGCTTTCCGACCAGCCGCCATAGCGAGGATGACAGTCGCCGAACCGGTCACAATGTCGCCCGCTGCGAACACACCTGGCTTGGAAGTTTGCAACGTCTCGGGATCAGCGTCGATGTATCCCTTCTTGTTCGTTTTGAGGTCAGGCGTGGTTGATTGAACCAGCGGATTTGCGCTCGTGCCGAGTGCGATAATAGCCATGTCGATCGGCAGATCGAACTCCGAACCGAGCACCGGCTCGGGTCTTCGGCGACCCGATTCGTCGGGCTCTCCGAGTTCCATCTTCACCAGACGAACGGCCTTGAGCCATCCCTTGTCGTCTCCGAGGAACTCGACGGGATTGGTCTGGCACAAGAATTCCACGCCCTCTTCCTTGGCGTGTTTGACCTCTTCGAGACGAGCGGGCATCTCCTTTTCGGACCGACGATAAATCAAGTAGCTCGTTTTGGTGCCCAGTCGACGGGCCGTCCGGACCGAATCCATGGCTGTGTTCCCGCCGCCAACGACGGCGATGTCTTTGTCCTTGCACTGGTGGACGGGTTGATCGTATTCCTTGTTGTTCGCCTTCATCAAGTTGACGCGAGTGAGGAATTCGTTGGCCGAGTAGACGCCGTTGAGGTGTTCGCCAGGGATGTTCAGGAACTTCGGTAACCCAGCTCCCGTCGCAATCAGCAGGGCGTCGTAACCTTCCTCGTTGAGAAGTTCATCGACATCGACTGTCTTGCCAATGACCACGTTGGTTTGGAAGTCAACACCCATCTTGCGTAGTGCGTCGACTTCGTGACGAACAATTTCTTTCGGAAGTCGGAACTCTGGAATGCCGTAGATGAGCACGCCACCAATCTCATGCAACGCCTCAAAGACGGTCACCTGATGACCATGACGGATCAGATCACCAGCCGCACTCAAGCCTGCAGGACCACTGCCGACGATCCCCACCTTTTTGCCGGTGGGCGGAGCGATCTCGGGCAACCCGAATTCGCCATGTTCGCGTTCGTAGTCGGCGACAAACCGCTCCAGGTAGCCGATACCCAGGGGCTCGAACTTGTTCCCGAGCACACAGCACCCTTCGCACTGAATTTCCTGCGGACACACCCGTCCAGTGATCGCCGGCAACACGTTATCTTCGCGAATCTTCGAGGCAGCCTTGAGGTATTCCCCCTCGCGGACGAGGCTGACAAATTCATGGATGTTCACGTTGACCGGACACCCCGACTCACAGTGAGGCTTGACACATTCGAGACACCGTATCGCCTCGGTCGTGGCGCCCAACACAGTCAATCCCACGTTGACTTCGGAGAAGTTATGTCTGCGTTCTTCGGCAGGTTGCTACGGCAATTCTTGCCGGGGGATTTTCATAAGTTCTATGAGAGGTAATTTTTTCTCAATC
>CAYYUU010000391.1:0-6938 GCA_964474955.1 uncultured Alcaligenaceae bacterium
GGTTGTCCAAAAGTCTTTCTCAAACAAATGCCGAAGAATATTGCAATGGCAGCAAAAAAGCACTGAAGCAAACTGGATCGACCTAAGAAAGACCAAGTCTTGAGGAAATCACTTTTTTGCAATCACAGCATATTGGCTTGTCTTTGTGATGCGATGCGTGCACAATAAAACAAAGGAGCGAATGGAAGCAGGGCCTGCACAATTGTCCTTTGTCGTCGCCCAACAGGCTCAAGAACAAAGCCCCAATTGGGAGGAACAGACAATGTTTAGCCGAGTATTTGAAAACCTGCGGAAGGTGACGGAGTCTAATGTTCGGATGCAGCAGCAAATCGCTCAAAGGTGGATGACCCTTTGGCCGGGAGCGCCGAACACTGCTCCCGTCGGAGGAGGCTCGCTTGACGTCGAAAAGCTCCAAGCAAAGTGGGTCGAGGCCGTCAACGACGTGCTCAAGACGCAACAAGAGATCTACCAAACCTCGTTCCAACTCGGAAAAGAGAATGTCGAGAAAGCGATGACGCTTGGTGAGGCAAAGACGCTCCAAGAAATGCAAGACAAAACTAAGGAGCTTTGGAAGAACTGTTTGGAGAGCCTTCGCGAGACGAGCGAAGCACAGGTCCGTGGTTTTGTAGAAGCCACGGAGAAATGGCTTGACCTCGTGGCCAAGCCTGTGGCTTGAGTTGTTGTGGCGGACTGCATTCCCACCCGGTCAGAGCTGTTGGCTGGCTCAAATTGGTGCCGAGGAGGTCCTAAAACAGTGGATGGTCCACGGAGAGCGGTTTGTCGGGTTGGAGTCCTCAAGAACAACAAGCGCTTACGAACCTTCCTCGTTCCCTGGCTTCTCCTTCGAGTGAGTTCACTTCGAGTTCGCCACATCACCAAAGCCCACTTAACCGCTCGGGCCAAAAAGGAACAGCAGGGCGGTCTTCCGAGGGAAATTCGAATCATACCCAAGAGCAGATAAGAAGATGCGCCACGTCAACAAAGACTTTTCACGAAACTGGTCCGAGGCGATAAACAACATGCTTTCGTACCAATGGAACTTGTTCGACGCGCAGTGCCAAGCGGGCCAACGAGTTCTGGAGTCGCTGTGCGGCTTGCCGCAATTAACAAAGGTCGCAGAACAAGACGCGGCCGGATCGACGACCGAGAGCGCTTCCAAATCGAATGGAGGGGGCCAAGCCGTCGCAAAGAAACTGGTTTTGCCCACAACACAAGCGCTGGAATCGGTCGAGACAGTTCGGGAGGTAAGAATGTCTCCGAAAATCAACGGAAAGGTGGCTCTGGTAACGGGAGCCGCGAGCGGCATCGGCGAGGCCGTTGTCAAAAGGTTTGTCGAACACGGCGTCCGAGCTGTCGTTCTTGTAGACCTGAGCGAACGTGTCGACGAAATTGCAGGATCGATTAATGATGCCGAACAACGTGTTGTCGCCCACTCCCGGATTGGAGACACCACAGATGATGGGTTCCGCCATGACGTGTTCGACGCAATTGTTGCCGAACACGGCGTTGTCAATATCTGTGTTCCGGCAGCAGGTATCACCCGAGATCGTCTGTCCGTCAAGATTGATAAGACGACGGGGAAAGCCGATATCTACCCAGCGGAAGACTTCCGCAAGGTTACCGAAGTCAATCTCATCGCGCCGATCTACTGGGCCCTGGAGATGGTTGCTCGAATCGCCGAGGACCGGTGGAAACAAGGGAAGAAACGGTGGGCACCGGAAGAAGGTGTCCAGGGAACGATCGTACTCATCGGCTCGGTTTCGTCTCAAGGTAACAAGGGCCAGATCTCTTACGCCGTGGCGAAGGCCGGGCTTGAAGGCGCTGCGTCCACGCTCATGAAAGAAGCCATCTTCCACGGAGTTCGTTGCGGAGTAATCCATCCGGGGTTCACGGACACACCGATGGTTCGCGCGTTGGGTGAGGAATACATCAACAAAAACATCCTCCCGTATACACAACTCCGTCGACTCATCCGACCGGAAGAAATCGCCGACGCTATTTGCTTCATGGTTTCCAACTCGGCTGTCAGTGGCGAATTGTGGGCCGATGCCGGTTGGCACCCGAGTGTGTAATCCGTACCCCGAGTTTGCCACTCAATGGCGGAGGACGGCCACATTGTTTCAACGATCGTGTTGAAAAAATGTGGCCCGTAAATCTCGCCTGTCCCTGATCAGCCAGGTCCGTCAGCGTGGACCTGAAACTACACCCACGACGGACTTTGCCGAGACTGGAGCGGCGCTTGTTCAAACGTCTGAGTTCTTTTCACTTCCTCAACGTGGGCCTATCGTTTCTCTCCAAGAAGCTAACAAATCTATCTCTTCTCTCAATGGATATCGAAGAGAGCAGGAAAAGTGTGATCTTCCCGGTACCGGGACGCACATTTGGCAACAAACTTGCAGATGAAGTTCCTGGAACACTCATCCCGACAGTGAAGCCTCCGCTGTTAGCTTTTCTCCTCCAAAGACAGAAGTCGTGGATATTTTTGGAGACTAGGATGAGACAGGATCCTTTGAGGAATTGTTGCCATCAGGCAATTCCCTTTTGGTATCATGCGAAGTTAGGGGTTATCCTTTTCGCTACTCCTGAACAACAAGAGCGGGTTGCCCAGTCATTTCCCGCTCCACTCTAAGTTTCGAGGGTCGATGCAACTCGTTTCCGCTCATAGACGCTAGCTCAGACTTCCACTTCAGCTGGACGTCGGCTTCATTGAAAGGACTAATGGTCATGGCGTTATCCAACCTCTCCCACTGCCAGCCAGAATCGTCTGACAACCTCCATTGTCTGGATGTCCTGTTCGCCCCCAAAACCGTTGCCGTTTTTGTAGACTCGGATACACCTGGTTCGGCCAGCCGAGCACTCATGTACAATCTCCTCCATCATCCGTTCGGGGGTGAGATCTTTCCAATCCACACCTAATGCCACTGTATTCATGGGATTTTGACTAATCCTAATGTGGCGGCCGTCCCTGACCCCCCATAGTTAGCCATCGTCGCTACTCACAAAATCCCCCTCCCTCAAATCCTCGAAGAATGCCACGACTGTGGGGTCAAGGCGGTCATCGTCCTCTCGAACCACCAGGACGAGATAGACGTGTCGGCCCTCAAGTACGATTCCATGCGAGTTCTCGGCCTCCACTCCTTTGGAGTTGCGAGTCCACTCACGGGATTCAACGGGACGTTGGCCAAGAACATGATGCCCGCAGGAAAAGTTGGCTTTTTAGGTCAAGGCGGAGAGTTGTTATCGGCCCTTGTCAATGAAGAGCATTCCAACGCAGTTGGATGCAGCAAATTCCTTTCCGTGGGTTCGCAGCAGGACCTTGGGTGGGAAGACTGCTTGAATTACCTGGCCAACGATCCAGACACCGAGTGCATCGGCATCTACATGGAACACCTGGGGGACCCACGTTCATTCTTTTTGGCCCTGCGCCAAGCCGCAGCTCGAAAGCCTGTCGTGTTGTTGAAAGGGAAACCCGAGTTGACCGATCAACCACTTAAGCCGGAAATTTTCGAAGAGGCATGCCGTTGTTGCGGAGTGCTACGAGTCCATCGGCTCGCCGATTTGTTCCGGATGACTTCTTTACTCCTGTCTCAACCTGTAGCGAAAGGAAACAGTCTGGCAATTGTGACCAACGATCGGGGACCGGCTCTCCTCGCCGCGAATGCCTTGGCGGCTGCCAAGGGTCGGTTGGCCAATTGGTCCTCCGGCATTGCATTAAACATTGCCCAGGCGTTGGGCACAGCAAGGGTTTCGGAAAATCCCGTCGACCTTGGTCACGACTTCACCCCTGACCAACTCGCCGAGGTCGCATGCCTTGGCCTACGCAACTCGGACACCGATGCCTTACTCGTTGTCGTAAGTCCTCAAGAAGCGGTCGATCCAGTTTCGCTCGCCGAGCGCTTGCGTGATGTTGTCGCCACTAGTGATAAACCGGTCTTGGCCAGCTGGATGTGGGGAGCCGCGAACCCCGAAAGCCTGGCCGTGCTTCGAGGGGCCGGGATTCCCATTTGCTATTCGCCAGAAGCTGCCATTCGTATTTTTAGCTACCTCTGGGAATATTACGAAAACAGGCGTTGCTTGGAAGAGATCCGTTGCGCATTGGAAGAGACCCAAGCCGACAACGACGGTCGAGTGGAAGTCACCGACGCGATCAGCGATGCCCGCGGTTCAGGGCAATTAGCTCTTACCGAAGACGAGGCCCGATCGTTGTTTTTAGCCTACGGGCTCCCCGTCCAACGGGAATGGGAGGGCACCAAGGAAGAAGAAGCCGCCGAAGCCGCCGAGGATGTTGGCTACCCCGTCTTGATGGAATTCGCCAACGATTGGCAAATCCCGAAAATTCCAGGAGAGTGCATCTGTTTCCGGGCTTCCAATTCGGCTGAATTGCGACGGACCTGGCGAACCCTCAACATGATTGCCAGAGAGCAATTCCAAATTCAGGCGCCTGCTCGCGTTTCTCTGTGCCCAATTTATCCGGACTCAATCGAGCTAGTCCTGACCAGCAAGGTCGAGGGCGATCTTGGCCCGGTGATCTGTCTTCGTCAAAGTGGGAGTGTCGCCACAACGCAAGACCAAGGCAGGATGGTCATCGCTCCGCTTACTCCAGCGACGGCGAGACAGTTGATTTCTCAGATTCCGTCGGTCGTTCGGGCCAGCCAGCAAGAGGCCAAGGAGGCGGACGAATGCGATAAGTTGGTGAAGTTTCTGCTTGATTTCAGTCAGCTGGTCGTCGATCAACCTGGCATTCGGGAGATCAATGTTCCTTCCTTGAGGGTGCGGAAAAATGAAGTCGTGGCGTGTGCCCCCGAAGTTGTCTTGCATGCTCCCGAGGCCAACGACCAACAACTTCCTTTTCTTGTGGTCCAACAGAAGTGAAGCGGGAAGGGAGTGTGATGTCCCATATCGCACACTGTGTGCGAAAACGTCACAGGACCTCGTAAATTGATCGGGAATCGAGATTGCGAACGACCCAGAGTCCAACAACTTCCAGGGCGGTTTTGATCCTTCGAAAACGAGTCTGGCATCAGGTGGGCCAATGCCCATCTGACGTCACCCATGATTTCCATTCGTTGTCACAAAAAAAGCCTACTTGATGTTCGAGGAAGGATCTGTACCTCGAGTAGGCTTGGATTATTTGTGCAGGGATCAACCTTCGTGCGGGCTATTTCCAAACGAATCGGGGTCTGAAGGGCGTGCCCACGACGGGAACTGAAGCCAGTCAATCTGTTCCCGGATGGGAGATTGGTAAATTTCGTTCGGTGGGGCGAAACCTTGCCTGGCCCGCTCGCGTGCGTATTGTTCGAGCTGATCTTTGTCCCAGTGAGTTAGATTCGTAGCGTTTGCGAGTTGCCGATGGCCAACTTCCCACTCCTGGAGATAGATCGTCCAAGGTAAAAAGAGCACTTTGGTCATCGTGTTGGACCAGGCCTGAAAAGCCTCGCAAGACGCCTGAAATAATTGTGGAACCATCGTCGTAAACCTCCTTCACCACGTTTGCCACGTTCTTGTTAACTCAGGAAGATGCGCCCACAAATCTTCGCCGAGTTGCGTTTAAACGAAAAGCCAAGGCGAGAGCCACGCGCAGGTAGAACTCCCTCCCGAATTTCGGATCGTCTTCAAATTGGTCTAACAATTTCCGCACATTCAAGGCCGCAACTCGGGACCTTGAAACGGCCCGCGCAGTGGCCGTCAATCGCCCTTGACCAAGAATTGGAGACCAACCGAGTAAATCCCCTGAACTCAAAACTTGGACGGGGGTTTCCTCGTCCGAAATCCGGAAGGATAACTCCAACTCCCCTTCTAAGACGATAAAAATGGATTCGCAAAGTTCGCCTTCCTGAAAGATTGTCTCGTTCTCCAGAAATTCTCGTAGCTCGGCAGCCAGGGCCACCTTTTTGAGATGTTCTGGATCCAGGTCTTGGATCAACTGCACCTTCTCGAATTCATCCAGGAGTATCATTGTTGGTCCTCGCTTGGGAGAGGGTTGTTCAGCAGAGACCACGCCGCGGGTTCTGACGAAAACGTCTAGCCGCTTGCTGCGTTAATTGTTTTTCTTGGTTCGTTTTGTGGGAGTCGATCCACGCTGAGGAGACTCTGGTTCGGGCAACTGTTGAAGCTCCGCCAAACGTTTTTCTAAGTCCGCGATCTTCTCCGCCAGCTGGTCCGTTTGCGATTTGGAATCCTCGGAACCTGTCGCCGGATCAGGCGGTGGAACCGGAGAAAACGCCTGCATCCATTGGGCCTGGACCGACAAGGGATTCAAGGGCGAAGATTGCATCATGTTCAGGAACGTCAGCGATTGGTGGAAGTAATTCCGGAACACTTCCAGGGCCATGTCGTTCGCCCGGATCATCCAGTGCAAAAACGATACCGGAAACAGGTCTATTCGTTCCGGATGCTGATCCAGGATTATCTGGGCGAGAATGGCTCGGGTCAAATCCTCGCCCGTTTTGCTATGGAGGACCTGAATATTTTTGCCACTTCCGATGAGTTCTTGAATTCCCGAAAGTGTGATGTATCGACTCTCTTGGCGATTATAAAAGCGTCGGTTGGGGTAACGAATGATGGTCACAACGTCCGTGTCCGGCGTTCCCTGTTGGTTGTTCTCACTGGCCATTTCTTCTCTTTCGGGGTGTGCGGAAATGGAATACCGAAGTTCAGGTCGATGGTAGAATATCACCGAAGGAAATTATACCAGTTCCGTCATGTTGCACTACTCACTTTTTGCTAACGCAGCATTACTTTCGATTGCTCTCCCGAATCCTGTTTCCATTCCAAACTTTTTCATGCAATTTCTTTGCTGCAAATGCAGCAAAATTACTTGACTATTGGCTTGGTTTTTCCGACCATGAAATTAAGAGGAGATGTTTCGGGGCATGCGAATTGCTCTGCTATTAACTGTTCTCCGGGATCGCTTGAACTCGCCCCACAGTCCAGTCTAT
>CAYYUU010000392.1:0-6929 GCA_964474955.1 uncultured Alcaligenaceae bacterium
CCGAGAAGAAACCAAGAACTCCGCAATGTTCTCGGCCAGTTCCTCATTTCGATGGCCGTGGTGTGCCTGATGGCCGATGCAATTCAGGCATGCAACATTCCTGTTTTCCGGTATGCCCTGGAAAAATGGAATGCAGCCAACCATGAAGTCCTCGTCTTTCACCGAGGCAAACTGGAAGGCCAAGAACAGAAAGCCCTTGAGTACTTGCAAAACGCAATTGAGCCCGGCGAGACGTCGGGCAAGAAGCTCAAAGGGACGGCGAACTTTTCGCTGAAGTTGGTCGATCTCGACGAGAAGGTCTCTCCCGAATTGCGGGAACTTTATCAAGCCGAAAAGTCCAAAGGCAATCGCATCATCGTACGATTTCCCGCCGATTTCCAAGCCCGAACTCGATCCCACCTCCCATACTGGTCTGGTCCGGTCACGTTGGAAAACGCCAAGGCCCTGGTCAGTTCGCCCGCCCGAGAGAAGATCACCAAAGAAATCTTCCAAGGGACTTCGACCGTTTGGGTGTTCCTCGATAGTGGCAAAAAGGCCGAGGACGAGAAACGCTACAAAGCCTTCGTGGGACATCTCGCGAAACTGGAAAAACAACTCAAACTTCCAGAGTTGACCAACGACCCAGACGACAAACTCAGTAGTGATCTGGAGCTGAAATTGAAGTTTTCGGTCGTTCGCGTCTCGCGAAAGACAGCCGCCGAACGAGTCTTCACGAAGATGCTCTTGAGCACCGAGAGCGACCTCTACGAATACCAGGAACCGATGGTCTTCCCGGTGTTCGCCAAAGGTCGCGCTTTGTATGCCCTGGTCGGCAAAGGTATCACCTGGGAGAACGTCTACAAAGCTGGAGCCTATTTGACCGGTCCGTGCACTTGTAAGGTCAAAGAGCAAAACCCCGGCGTGGACCATTTTTTACGGGCTACGTGGGACAAAGTCATCGGCACACGGCTCGTCAAAGACAAGGAACTCCCGCCGCTGACGGGCGTCGGCGGACCGATTACGCCGAAAAAGAAATCTCAACCGAAGAAACGCAAATCGGATTCGAAAGACTTCGACGACTTCGATCAACAGTCTCGTCGAATCGAGCGGGTGTTACCGCGGCTGGAAATGCCAGCCCTTCGTTTTGGCGTTGGTCGTGAACTGCGGCGTTGGTCTCGAGCGTAACTACTCAGAGGATCCAAGGAGGACCAGACCAAATGAACATCTGGCACTTGATCACTCGCGAGATAGCCTTCCGGAAGCTGAACTTCTTGCTTGCGGTGCTCGCCGTCGTTGTGGCCGTGAGTACCGTCGTCGCGGGAATGACGGCCCTCGACATCCAGGGCGAAACGACGAAGGCTCTCATCGACCGCCAACAACAAGAAAACAAATCGAGACTCGACCAGGCCAGGGCCGAGACGAAACAACGTCTGGGGACCGAGAAGATGAACGCCAGGGAACGACTCGCCGCCGAAGAGAAGAAAACCAAACGACGCCTCGCCCAAGACGAAAAGGCCACGAAGCAGAAACTCAAAAGCCTTGAGGACAAAATTCGCAAGGCGATGCTCAAGCTCAAGTTCAACGTTTGGATCGTCTCGGGCAAAGAAGACCTTGGCAATCTCTCGGCGGAGTCGTTGGCCGTCGAAACGATGCCCTACGAGTACTGCAAGAAAATCGCCGATTCAAAGGAGATGACGGTCATCAACCATCTGCTTCCACAAGTTCAAAAACGGACCAATTGGACTGAGAAAGGGAAGTATTCCTTGTACGTCATCGGCATCGAGCGAGAAGTTCCGTTCGCCCACCGCAAGCCGAAGAAAGATTTGTTGCCTGCGATTCCCAAAGGTCAAGTCATTGTCGGCCACGCCATCCGCGAAAAATTCGACCTCAAGAAGGGCCAAGAAATTCAGTTTCGCGGGAAGAACTTTACGATCGCTCAGTTCCACCGCGAGCGTGGCAACCGCGACGACAAAACGATCTTTATGAACTTGAAGGAGTGCCAGGACCTTTACGACATGAAGGACAAGAACGGCAAGTACCTCATCAATGCCATTCTCGCGATCGAATGTAACTGTGCGAGCATCGATCGAATCGGCGACATTCGAAAGGCCATCAAGACAATTCTGCCGGACGTGAAGGTCCAAGAAAAATTCGACGCCGCAACGGCCCGAGCGATTGCCCGGAATGAGGCGAAAAAGACAGCCACCCAGGAATTCCAGAGACGAAAAGCCGAAGCCAAGAAGGCTCTTCAGGAACTCAAGACCAACCAAGACGCCGACTTCCAGGAACTGCAGAAACAGCAAACCGACCAACTCCAAGAACAGGAGCAACGACAAGAGGCCGAGTTGCAACAGACCCGCGAAGACCGCGACGAACTCCGTTCGAATTATGAGATGGTCATTTCGATCTTGTTGCCGCTTGCGATCCTGGCGAGTCTCATTTGGTTGGGCTTCACGATGCTCGGCAACGTTCGCGAACGCATCAGCGAGATTGGCATCTTGCGAGCCCTCGGGCTCTCCTCGGGGAGTGTGTACTCGTTATTCCTCAGCCGAGCCATGTTGGTCGGGCTCATCGGTGCCGTCTTGGGATATACACTCGGTGTGGTCGGCGGCTTCGTGGCGATCACCGCGGCGGACCCGCAAGCCAACGCCGGCTCACCCGCCAACTTGGTTTCTCCCGCGTTGCTCGTCGGCGTTCTGATCACCGCGCCGGTGTTGAGCGCTCTGGTGACCTGGCTTTCGGCCACGATCGCAGCCCAACAAGATCCCGCAGTCGTTTTACGCGAGGCGTAAGTTCTGCCCCATGCTCGAAATCCAAAACTTGAAAAAGACATACCGGACTTCGCGTGGGACCGTCGACGCCGTCGACAATATTTCGTTGACGGTCGGCCCCGAAGAGTTCGTTGCCGTCGTCGGGCCGAGCGGATGCGGGAAGACCACGCTCCTGCTTGTCGCTGGCGGATTGCTCCATCCGGACGGCGGAACGGTCCGCGTCGATGGCGTCGATCCGTACCAACTTGGGGCCAACGAAAGGGCCAAGTTCCGAGCCAAGAACGTCGGGTTTGTGTTTCAGCAATTCCACCTGATTCCGTATCTGAGCGTTCTCGACAACGTGCTCGCGTCAGGTTTGGCGGCTCCGGTCGCTGACGCCAAACGGAAGGCAACGGCACTGCTCGAACGCTTCGGGCTTTCCCACCGGCTCACTCACGTTCCTGGTGAATTGAGCACGGGAGAAAAACAAAGGGTTGCGTTGGCAAGAGCCTTACTCCACAAGCCCCCACTGGTGTTGGCCGACGAGCCGACCGGAAACCTGGACGAGGACAATGGCCGACGAGTCTTGAACCACCTGGCCGAATACGCCTCGGAAGGTGGAGCGGTGTTGCTCGTCACACATGATGCTCGCGCAGCCGAATATGCAAAGCGAATGTTTCCTCTTGGGCAGGAAGCGGGCAGCCCCGACCCGTCTCCCTCCGAAGCCATCCGAGCCACAGACTCCAACGTGAAAGCAGGTAACTCAACATGAGCCCCCGATTTCGTCGTGCGGGGATGACCAACGGCCTTGCGATCATCGGCATTTCCGTTGTTGTCGTCGCTGCACTGGTCCTGATACTCTGGCAGCCGTGGCGAACGTCCGCGAGAGACAAGGTGAAGCTGCAGTTTTATTGCGCTGCGGGAATGTCCAAAGCCGTTGATGAAATCAAGGCCGAGTACGAAAAGGAATTTCCAAACGTCGAGATCAACATCAACTACGGCGGGACAGGGAAACTCCTCTCGACCATCAAGGCCAACAAGGGCACCGGGCACCTTTACCTCGCCGCCGACAAGCACCACATGAACATTGCCCATAACGAGGGTTACATCGCCGAGACGATCCCGGTGGCTTACCTTCGACCCGTTGTCGTGGTCAACAAGGAAAAACAGAAGTCGCTCAGCGACAAAGTCGATTCGATCGGGGATCTGCTTCGGAAAGACCTCAAGGTGAGTTTGGCGAATCCGAAACTTGCGGCCATCGGCAAGCTGGCAAAAGATACCCTGCTCCAGAACAAGCAAGCCGCCAAGTACTGGAAACAACTCGAAGCCGACCTGGGAAGTAGTTCGAATCGAGTCTCCACTGTGGGAACCGTCAACGAGGTCGCCCAAAACATCGAAACGGGCGCGGCCGACATCGGGATCGTTTGGTATGCCATCGCCAAGCAACGGCCCGCGCTTGAAGTCGTCGAGATCGAGGAATTCAAGAAGGCCAAAGAGCTAATCCAAATCGGCATCTTGACCAAAGCCGAAGGAAAGGCAGCGACGGCAGCGCTTCGGTTCGCTCGCTACCTCAGTGCCAGAGACAAGGGCTTGCAGTCGTTCGACAAACACCAGTTCAAACCCATCGAAGATGCCGACTCCTGGGCCGAGAAACCGGTGATCAACCTGTCTTCGGGGGCGATGCTCAAGCCGGGTATCAAAAAAGTCGTCGCCGAATTCGAGCGGCGTGAAGGTGTCGAGATCCGCACGAAGTACAACGGATGCGGAATCCTCGTCGCCGACATGAAAACCTCCAAAAACGCCAACGACGGAACCTTCCCTGACGCCTATTTTTCTTGCGATGTGTCGTTCATGCAGGAGGTTCAGCCCTGGTTCGAAAAGAGCGACCTTGTGTCGCGCAATGACATGGTCTTCATTGTCCAAAAGGGTAATCCCAAGAACATCAAAGACCTCGATGATTTGACCAGAAACGGACTCAAGATTGGTCTTGGGCATCCTCAGAATTCAGCCCTCGGCGGATTGACGGAGTCTCTCCTCAAAGCCGCAAAGATTCACGACAAAGTTTACAGGCCAGATCGTACTCCGGAGGTCGAGAAAGCGGACGCCGGGCATTCGCTCGTCAACCAAGTCGTGACAGGCGCTCTCGACGTTGCCATCGTTTACAAGAGCAACGCCAAGGCCGACCCCATCAACGAGAAAAAACACCTGGACATTATTTCTATCAAGCCCATCGTGATCGACGGGAAGAACTTGGCGCGGGCCGACCAGCCGTTTGCCATCGCGAAGGATTCCAAGCACAAGTACATGATGCGGCGGCTCTTGAAGGCGATCGTCCGGGAGCAGACCCGCGAGCGTTTCAAGGGCCTCGGGTTCCACTGGGCTTACAAAGAACAAGTCGATTCGGAATGACCAACGAAACGCCGCCTTCTGGATCTCCCGGTGGACACCACCGGGTCGCTTCCGACGTGCCCTTCTACGTTGCGTTGGGCATCCTGAGCGGCGTTTACGTCGTCTTGATCCTTGGCATGTTGTTCGCCAAGGTGTTGTATTTGTTTCCTCCCAGCCAGGTCTCGCTCGTTGTTCCGACGAGAAATCCTCACAAGCTCAGTTCGCCAACGTCCCTCGCGAATCCAAAATTGCGTATCGGACTCGGGGACGAAGAGAAGTCCGAGTTTGGCAAACAGACCAAGGATTTCTTGAAGTTGACGTGGGCCTATGAACCTCTCGTCAACGGGCAGCGAGAACACCCCATTTACTATTCTGCAGAGGCACTCGAACTCATCGACCTCGTGGGGCTTGGGGAACTCGACGCGGCCCTTGTGCCGAGCGATTCGTCTGTTCGGCGGGGGCTCGTTCTGCTGGTTCGCACTGGAAACCCAAAGAAAATCCGTGGCCTCGATGACATTGTCCCGGAGAACGTCCGCGTGGGCCTCGTTTGGTCTCGTCGATTTTCGGTCGGCAAGCGAACGCAAGACGCCCTGGAACTCGCCGGTCTGAAAACCAAGTTCACCCAGCGGATCGCCACTTCCGCCGACGTCGGACCTGTCAGCCTTGTCTCGCTAGGTTTTGGGTTGAATGCGTTCGAGCAAATCGCGGTCATGGGAGCTATGCGATCGAAGGTCTTCCGAGTTTCGAGTGTCGTCTTGGCCAATCAGTGGGAACAGCTCCCGAAAAAAGTGCATGACGGAACGATCGACGTGGCCATCGTCCCGGCTCTGGCCATCCCCGAAGAGAACGAAGGCGGGACGAAACTCAACATCGAGATCGTCCGATCAACAGACAAAGATCTACTCGACGTCGGGCAATATCCGGATCACGTTTCGTCGGGTTGGTATTTAGTCTGGTGGGTTCGCATCAAGGTCTGGGCTCTTGTGGCCCCGCTCATGGAACCGGAAATTCAATACTCGCTGAAGCTCAGTTTGATCTCTTGCACGCTGACGACGATTCTATCGCTTTGGGTCGCGGTTCCGTTTGGATACGCGATGTCGCGATACACCTTTCCCGGTAAGGGGTTGATCGATGCCCTGCTTGACATCCCGATCGTTCTGCCGCCGTTGGTGATCGGGTTGGCGTTGCTCATTCTTTTCGGCACGCCTCTGCTGCAATGGGTCGAGAGCCATACATTCGAAATTCGATTGGCAGTTCCGAGCGTCATCATCGCCCAATTTAGTGTTGCTTGTGCGTTCGCCGTCCGGACGATGCGCGTGACGTTCGACCAGATCAGTCCGCGTCAGGAGCAAGTCGCCTTGACGCTGGGTTGCACGCAGGGCCAGGCGTTTTGGTACGTCGTGTTTCCCGAAGCCAGACGCGGAATGATCACGGCAGCCACCCTTGCCTGGGCTCGCTCGCTCGGAGAGCTCGGTCCCATCCTTGTTTTTTCGGGAGCAACGCGGATGCGGACGGAGGTGTTGCCGACGACGGTGTTCCTGGAATTGAGCGTCGGGAACATTCGAACGGCCGTCTCCGTATCGCTGCTCATGATCATCGCGGCATTGATCGTTCTGGTAATTGTTCGAGTTTTTGGTACAAGTCCAACGCTAACTCCGACAAAATAGAAAGCATCTGAAACAACGGTTCGCCAGGTTTGAATTATCGGAGTGTCTTTCTACCAACCCGAAGCGCGAGCGAGGAAATCTGACACCAACCCGAAGCGCAAGCGAGGAAATCTTATACTAACCCGAAGCGCAAGCGAGGAAATCT
>CAYYUU010000393.1:0-6921 GCA_964474955.1 uncultured Alcaligenaceae bacterium
GGTGGGACGCCACGCAACGCCCGTGGGAGAATCTGTTCGACACGTGCCCAACTCGGGTAGAAGTTCATGTTCACGTCGGACCCATCGAGGTCGAGTTCTCCCTTCCCCGAAAGACTCACGGCATTGCCCCACAAATTCAACTGGTTGATCTTCAATCGTTTTCCGTGGATCGAAAACTTGGCCTGGGCTTCTTCGAAGGCCGTGCGGTCGGGCCAGTGGAGCCCCAAAAACTTCAACAGGTCGAGCAAAAGCGGAAGATTCAAGAGCTTGCCGTGAGGAATGTGAATCGTCCCGTTTCCGCCGAGCGAGTCGACCCCGGAACTCGTGCCCGTGAGGTGAAGGCGTGCGGATGCCTTACCTTCGATCTCGGACTTCTTGCCCATGTTGTGCAACCCGAATTTCTTGAGGTCGATTTGCGACCCGGTCAGATTCAATTCGTATCGCAGCGTGGAATGGAAATCGACTCGTGCCTGGCCCGAGACCTCGCCTCCGAACACTGGTGCCCGCAGCCCAACGAGCATGACGTCGGGCGTGTTTTGGGGAATCGTGATCTTCGCATGCACGTTTGTGAAGGGTTGGGAAAGGACGGTCGCCTTGTCGAGAAGAACGTTCCCGTGGACGCCGAGCAACTTTCGTCCGTTGTGTCGTCCCACGCAAGCGATCGTCCCCGTTACGTTTTCGACGTCAATCCCGAGGTGCATGGTGTCGCCCCGGAACCAGACTTGGCCATCCCAATAGACGTCGGGCAGAGTCCCTGGAACGTCGTCCTTTGCAATCACCACCCGGGAATTGAGGTGCAGTGGTTTCTTGAGTCCGAGGAACGAAAGACTATCACGAACGCTCTTGGGCAAAGCAGCCGCGAAACCATCAGCGGGGTAGATCGGTCCGCCCTGGACTCCCGTGAGGTCGGCATAGAACCCCCCCTTTTCCGAGAGGTCGACTTTCCCGTTTTTGACCCCGACACGCGTTCGACCGTGCCGCGCAGTGATGTTCCGCATCACCAGACGGTTGCCGTGGTAGCGAAACTCTCCGCTCAGGTCGTTCAACCGATAGCGGTAGAATGTCGGTTCGATACTGCACCCGTGGACGTCGAGAGAGATGTCGAGCTGTTGCTCTTCTCCGGGGATGTGGACCACATTCGTCTTGAAGTTCAGCTTCCCGGTTGGGCCGATGATGTCCCAGGCATCGGCCAGGGTGGGGAACGGCTTGAGTGCCTTCCGCAAATCCTGGTCGATCCCGATGTCCTGGCCCGCAATTTCGATCGTCAAACAATTCGGCGTCGATCGCGGTAGATATTTCTCGACCGGCAGAGACCGCCCGCTTATCGTGATTTTCCCGCCCTTGTGCTCTCCCCGGAAATTTTCGAAACGCCAATCCGTCGGGGAGATGTCGAGCCGGCCGGTCATGTTCGTCAACGCATACGGGAACTGATCCCAAATCACCGACGCATCATAAATGTCGACCTGATACTCGTTGGAATACGCCTGGTCGCCTCGGTTCCGCAAGATCGTGGAGGTCATGTTGGCGTAACCTGTCGGATGGAAAGAGCGGGCCAATTCCGGCAATTTTGCCGGGAGCGCTCGCAAGACGCGTTCGTCAAGAGGGATCTGATTGGCCGTCAACTTGAAGTTCACTTCGACGTCGTCACCGGTCCCCTTCCACTTGCCTTTGACTCGAATTTCTTCCGAGCCGGACTTCGCCAACAGGTCGACGAAGACGTCTTGCTTGAGCAAGTCCGCGTCGATTGTCCCAGTAATGTTCTTGACCGGATAGCGGAAGTAGGCGAATTCGGCCTGAATGCGTTCTGGCTCAAGGACGCAACGTTTGGTCAACCACTTCCCGTTTTTCTTTTCCGCGTGGAGTTTGGCCGTGACGGGTCCGCTGGGCTGGAACATTGTGTGTAAATCCCGGACATCCTTGGATAACCGATCGCACAAGGCCGGACACAGCAACAAGTGCTCCACCCGCAACGTCCCTTTGAAGGTCTCGGTCGGCCGAGGGAGAAGCGCGTTGCCCGCCCCGGAGAGTACCGTCGTCCCGGATTTAGCCCGAAAGCGTTCGATAGTCAGTTCCCCATTCTGGCACTTGGCCGCAAGAAAAATGTCGGTGCACGCCAACGGCAACAAGGGATGATCGACGCTCGCGTCGGCCAACTCACCGGCAATCGCGTACTGAATCGGAACCTTGGCTTTGGGGTCGACCTTGAGGTCCATCGAGAGATCCAGTTGCCCTTTGATCTTCAGAGGTTCGATGTGTGGCGAGTATTCCGGTCCGGCAAATCGTTGGAGGAGTTGCGGAGAAACGGTCGTTCCTTGCACTTGCAAATCGAGGTCGATTTTATCCTCGAAACGTTCCCAGATTCCCTCGATCGAGATCTTGCCGAGCATCTTGGACGTGCCCGAACCCTTGATCCTCACGATCGGCAATGGGTCGTTAATCAAAGTCAACTGGACGCTGGTGATCTCGACGGGAGGGAGCCCGGGAGCGCGTAGGTCGTCCTGGAAGATAATGCTGCCCTCGTGCAGGACCAACGTGGGAAGTGGGACATTCGGGTCGGAGGGACCGGATAGATCTTCGAAATTCCAATGACCATCGCGCGTTCGAATGATCCGCAAACGCGGGCGATGGAGTTCGATTTTGTGGAAGGCCAGACGACCCGATAGGATTTGCTCTTTGTCGTGATAGAGTACGCCGGAGGGGATATATGCAATGTCCACGCGGGCGGGATCTTCTTTGCGAAAGAGGCGAAGATCGGTCAACAAGATGCCACCGAGGATGCGCAAACGCGCCGCCTCCAGCGTCACGTCGGCTCGTGGGAACTGATCTTCGAGTTGGGAGATGACCTGCTGACGCACGACGACCGGATCGGTCCACTGCTCGTATAGAACGATCGCTGCGACGATCCCACCGAGCATCGTGAAGACCCAACCTCGCACTAACCATTTTTGCAGCCGCATGACGGACCTCTTCAATTACTTTGGAGGAAGTGCCGACTGGGCAGACCGGCCGGGGATAATACGGTCAACGCCAAAGCTGGTCAACGAAGATTTCAGGGAACAGGGAACAGAAAGATTCTCACGCGAAGGCGCGAATCTTTCTGTTCCCTGTTCCCTGTTCTCTTTCTCCTTTCCAAGTCCCCGAGGCTCTCGTAAGCTAGTATCGTGATCATCCCCAGAATTTGTGTAGCCAGGAATCGAGATCGCATGAGCCGTTTACGTTTTGTGTGTGTTGTTGTGATATTCGCGATGGTTGGGCTGTTCCGTGGAGACGCGGCAGCAGAACGGCCGTCGGTCGTCCGCGAGGCCATTCCTTCGTTCGCATGCACAGCGTACAGGGCTGTGTTCAAAGCCGACGAAGCGGCCCGCGTAATCGTGATTGGGAATGGGCGGGCTCGGTTGGCTCTTTACGCCTTTGACGAAATCGTGATTGGGAATGGGCGGGCTCGGTTGGCTCTTTACGCCTTTGACGAAAACGGGAACTGCGTCGCCCGTGACGACTTACCGAGCCCAGAGGTGGTAGACGCCGCCGCTCTCCTTTGGTTCCCGGCCAAACGTCAAAGCCATCATGTCGTGGTGAGTAACCTGGGGGCTGTGCCGAACGTGGCGGAAGTGGTGATCCGCTAACCGAAGAACTGGAGAGAACGCATGCGGTTGATAGGTGTATTTGCCGTGGCCGGCACGATGTTTCTCGCTAGTGGGTCAATTCGGGCTCGGCCCACGGCGGCGAAGCCGGCCAGAGCTTTCACGACGGTGATCCAGGGCGGGAAAACGGCAGGCATGCCAGCGATGTTCGTGTCGAAAGAGAGAGCCTGCGTGATCGTCCGTGGGAGTAACCTTCGTGGGATCGTGTTGAAGGTGTATCAGGCCTCTGGAGAGAAGCGTCGCTTGGTTGCCCAAGATCAAGCGCTCGCCCAGGGGGACGGTGCCTTCGCTTGTGTCGTCTGGTATCCCCCACCAAGTTCGCAAGGACAGGTCCCCTACGCCATCGAGGTCACCAACGTCGAGGAAGAGCCGCGACATTTCTATATTGCCTTGAAGTAGAGGGTGAGTCAGCCGCGGCCTTCCCAGATGCTTTGCAAACGTCGGTAATCCTCGGGGGTGTCTAAATCCCACAAGATGGCTTCGGTCTCACTCGCAATCTCCTGAGTCACGTCCTTTCGAGAACGAAGGTAGGTGTTGACGCCCTGCCCTTCCGGAATTTCCAGAATCGGCTCGATGTGGGCACAGGACACCAGGGCCGGGTGCCCGCGTTTGTCGCCAAAAGTCGGAATGAAGATGGAGAAATTCGGATGGCTCGCGGCGGCGTCCTTGAGTTGTTCGACGATCGACGCAGATAACGTCGGATGGTCTGCCGGAGAGAGGAACCAAAAATCTTCTTTCGACGGATTCCGATTTTCCTGGAGCCAACGCAACCCGGCTTGAATCGTAGCCCGCATGTCAAGCGTCCGTTGATCCATGACGACGACAGTGGCTCCCGCCTTCATCGCACTCGGTCGCAAGTCTTCCGAATGCGGAGACAAGACCAACACCACATCCTCCAAACCCGCCCCGCGAAATCCTGAGATAACGTGCTCCAAGATGGTCCGGTCGCCGAGTGTAAGGGATAACTTCGGACGTCCCATCCTCTGGCTTTTTCCGCCCCCTGGGATCAACGCGAAGAACCGCCGGTGTTCCGGGGAACCGGTATTTTGCTGAGTCACGACGCAACACTCGCCGTAGTTCCAAGGTTCCGGCAAGCCACCAACTCGGCGACGATGCTGATGGCAATTTCCGGAACGGTTTGCGAGCCGATCAACAGCCCGAGTGGGGCATGAACACGCTCCAGGGCTTCGGATGAAATTCCGCGAGAGATCAGGTCTTCGAAGATCAACTTGATCTTCCGCTTGCTGCCGATCATGCCGACATAACCTGCGTTCGTCTCGGCCAAGTGGTAGAGGGCTTCCTCGTCGTGGTTGTGGCCGCGTGTCACGATGATGCAAAAGACGTTCGGCGTGATTTCGTTTTGGGCCAAGCGAGATAGTTCCTCACCGATGTCTCCGACGAGGTGACGACTCGCCGCAGGAAATCGCTCTCGATTCGCATACATCTCTCGATCGTCCAAGACCCAGGTGTCAAAATCAACATCCGCGGCGAGCTTGCCTACAGCTTGGCCGACGTGCCCCCCGCCAACGATCAGGAGAGTGATTCGCGGCCAGTGTGGTAGATACGCAATGCCGCTTTGGACGTAAGGCTTGGGCCGCGAAACGACGTCTTTAAGATTTTCGCGAGCGACTTGCGCACCACCGGGTTCGGGGAGTTGGCCAACCAAAACGCCTTGCTGATCGAACAGATATCGGTTTCCGGGGGCGAGCCCGCTGGATTGGGAATTCAATACGATCGCTTCGGTGCAACCGGTCCCCGCCTCGGCTAGTTGTTTGTAAGTTTCAAAATAGATCCGAGCGGAGTTGTCCTGCGCTTTGACGATTGAGGTCGACGAAGTCAACGGAGACGCCAGAATCGTCATTCGACCGCCGCAAATCAGTCCGTCATCCCAACCATAATTATCATCGAGATTGAACGTGAGGATTTCCGCCCCTTGTTCGTTCTCGGTGCCCAACACGCCCAACGCTCTTTGTTTTACTTCCGCCTCGACGCAGCCGCCCCCGAGAGTTCCGTATTGGCTGCCGTCGGGAAAGACTAACATCGCAGCGCCAGCTTTTTGTGGCGTCGACCCGCGCGTCTCGACCAACGAGCAAAATACGCACTGTCGGCTCGACTCGAGGACCTGGCATAGCTCCAGCAACAACTCACGCATGTATGGTTATCCTGATGATGGAGAAAGTATTGCATCCGGAAGGCAGAAGTGTTTTGGTCCGCCTTCAGTCTTCAACCTCCAAGAGGCCTGTTCTACAAATCAATCGTAATCGAGGAAAAACGAGAGTACAAGAAGCTCGCTCAAGCGAGGAAGCCCACATCCCACACGGTCTGTGCTGGCTATGCGGAACCTTCGGAGAAGAATTCCGACAGCTGCGACAACAAGCCCGCATGCCGCGCTGACAAGCTCGATTGGTGGCGGGAAAATATATATCCTGCACCCACCAGAACGACCCGAATGCCTGGGGGAGCGACCGTATCACGTCACGCACGAGCAAGTCCGGACGGCATTGAAGAGGTGGAGGTTATGCACTGGCGAACTCATCGATGGACGCAATCTCTCCTCGAAAAGATCACCCTCGCTGTCCTCGCAGGCTTGATCGGGTGGGGAATGCCAGGAAGCGCGAAAGCCCAAACCGAGCCACGCCAGCCGTTACCGAAAGGGACGCCGCCCACCGAATCTCCGAATCCGAGAATCGAAAGCCAGCAACTCCCAACCCCACCACCTGGGCCTCCACCCGTGCCGTCCACAATACCTGTCCCGCCAAGTGCCGCGCCGCCCGGAACTCCCTGTCCGCATGATCCGCCAACGCCGGTCGTTTCGTTGAAGATGCGCGTGGTGGCTTGCTCGGTCGAAGGAGAAGATATTCATTATCAAATTAGCATCACGAACAGCACTCCTGCAACGGCTTACGACGTGACCGTACGGGATGCCGTTCCTAACAACGCCAAGTACGTCACTGCGATTCCAAAACCAAACGGCGTTGGTGACGAACTCGTTTGGAAGCTGGGAACGATGCAAGGATGTCGGAGCAAAATCATTCGATTGGTCTTGCGTCCGCTCGGAACCGGACCAGTCCAAAATTGTGCCCGAGTTTCCTTCGAGCACGGGCAATGCGTCACGACACAAGTGGCCAAACGAGTTGGGATCATAGGACCAGGCGGCATCGGTCCCGGTGGAGGACTTCGACCAGGACAACCTGGGGCTAATGGGGGCCCCGGAACTCCCGGACGCCCAGGACAAAAAGGTGGAAAGAAAAAAGGTGACGGAAAGATTCCCGAACCGCCA
>CAYYUU010000394.1:0-6912 GCA_964474955.1 uncultured Alcaligenaceae bacterium
GTAACCATAGGAGACGAGCTTCTTGTTCTGACTGGGGATCAAAGGATCGTAATGCATGGCGGCTGCGTACACGGTCAATCCTCGTCGTTAGGCCAAAGTGTCATCGACGGCCCACGTCAAGAGGGCATCGGGAGCGAGTATGCGTACGACGATCCGGGCCGATGTGGGCGAGAAAGAATCGACGTCCCATTTGGCCTGGGAGAAGAAGCGATCGATCCGGGACGAATGTCGGATGTGCAGATTGCCACTGGCATACATGACCTCGGTGAGGAATCGACGTCTCGGTGTCAGAATCCATCCGGTGAGGATATGTGCGAAGGTCTGCAATGTCGAAGTCGTGAAGACGAGCCAAAACGGAACCAGGTGATTCCCGCAGTTCCAACAACCGGATTTGCAGTTCGCCGCCCACCTCATTCGGGTGCCAGATCCACTGACCATCTACGTCCGCCAACACACAATATTAAACCCCAAAACGCTCGCAACAACGACTCAGGGCCCGTGCGATGGTTCGTACGTCCCGTTTGCGAGGCATGCAACCTCGCAAACCTTCGGTCCTGCTGGCCAACTTCTCTCGCACTTGGCATTCGGCCAAGCTCAGCAAACGAACGCCCGACCTCGACAGCAACACTGACCCGACTAGCCGCACACCCTGCGAAAGATACATCGGCATCAACTGCAAGCTCATGCCCTTCAACCGATAGAAATCTTTCTCGATCCGGTTTTGGCCATGACATGCCTATACACAACTGCCCGCATCTACGTCTTTGAGGATCTTTTGGACCTTTTGGTGAATCTGCTCGGCGCTGCAGACGACTTTGCCCATGGGTCGCACGGGACCAATTCTCGCAAGCAAAAAAACTTGCCGACGACTCCAATATTGCGCCCAAACGGCAAGGTAACGGTCAAGAGACAGCCGACGAAAGACAAGAGACGAAAACAAAAACCATCAACGCGGCATCGAGCTGCCGCACTCCGAAATAAAAACCAAGAGAAAACGAGGACAAGGGCACATGGGGTGTGCCGACTACTATCCACGAAAGGCCAACATACAATCTTGTTTGGAAGGCGGTGAATTTTCCCTCTGGAGAGCGTGATGCGGACGGCATTTTATTTCGTTGGCTTTGTGGTGTTCGGGCTCGTCCTGTTTTGGTTGCTTGGCGAGCAGTGGGTCGAGGAAGGTGGTTGGCTCGAACGACATGGGAAGTGGGCATGGGTCGTGGCTGTGGGTTTGATGATTGCGGACATCTTTATGCCGATTCCGACGACGGCCGTGATCACTGCGATGGGGCAACAATATGGGTCGTTGTTGGGTGGGCTCGTTGGCGTTCTGGGGATGACGTCTGCGGGGATCATTGCATACGGATTGACGCGCATTCTCGGGCGAAGATTCGCGAGGTGGCTGTTACGCGACGAGTTGGAACGGGCCGAGAAATTTTATCGCAACAACGGAATGTTCGCCGTGGCGTGTTCGAGGTGGTTGCCTTTGATTCCGGAGGCGATCTCTTGTCTGGCGGGACTCGCGCGGATGCCGTTTGGCAAGTATTGTCTGGCGTTGCTTTGTGGGTCGGTGCCGATGTCGTTTGCGTATGCCACCCTTGCGAAACTCGAAGGGCTCACGGGAAGTAAGATGGCACCGTTGATCGTGAGTGTGTTGTTGCCGGTGCCAATTTGGTGGGTAGCGGGAAGGTTATTGCACTTGCGAATTCGCGAGGACCGCAAGGGCGGAGAACTCGAGCCGAGCCGGGATTCGGAAGTGACTTGATGGGTCGGCCCGAGTGGGCCCAAACTTGTTTCGAGGGCCTCGGCCGAGTCATGGCTTGCCTCGCAGATTGATGTCGGGCACGAGAATCGTTGGAACGGAAAAATTACAGTGTTGTCGGGAAAAAGGGCAAGCCTTCGGAGGCTCAGTTCGCGCCGAAGGCTTGTGTTGTTGGAGAGGGAGTTAGTGTTGGTAAGATCGGTTAACGACCGCCTGGCCGACGGTAGCGGTTGCGAGACTTACCCCGATCGCGGCTGCCTCGATCCCGACGCCCGGAATCTCGGGTTTGGGTCCCATAGCTTGGCGAGGAACTGCTGGCGGTTTGGACTCCGTTGGTGCGTTCTTCGGCGCGAACCATTTCGTCCGGTGAGATGAAGCCGTCCTGGTTGGAATCGAGCTTCAGGAACTCGGCGATGGATTTTCCGCCCTTTCGCCATTCGAAGAGCGCGACTTGTCCGTCCTTGTCGGTGTCGTTGTCGGTGTACCAATCGGGCGTGCCCTTGGGCAGCTTGCCGAAGGCAAAGACCAGAGGTCGCTCGTAGGGGATGTCTTCGATGACGACTCGTTCGGTGCCGCCCTTTGGTTGGGTCTTGTCGTTCTTGCTGTTCCCCTGGTCCCTGTTCCCTCGGCGGAACCGTTCGGTGACCTTCTTGTAGTATGCCATGGACTCGGACTTGCTGATTTTTCCGTCACCGTTCTTGTCGTATTCTTTCATACGCCACCGCATGCCGCCGGACATTTCGCTTTGGTCGAGAACGCCGTCTTTGTTCCGATCGCGCTCCTTGAAGTAAAGAGCGGCTTGTTGATCGACGGGGAGTTTAGCGCGTCGTTCGCGTTCTTCCATTCGGCCCTTGAAGTATTTGACGAATTGATCCTTCGTCAGCTGGCCATTACTGATTCCATTCTTCTTGGCCCAGGCTTCGGCCTCACTACGGCCAAATCGCAGGTCGGAGATTTTGATCGAACTTTTGCCGCGAGCAACAAAGCCCCAAATCCGCTCGGGATCCATTTTCGGAGGTCCACCCCGGGAACTTCGCCCTCCCGGACCACCTGGTCCCCCGCGACCCCCGCGACCTCCGCGACCAAATTGGGCCCATAAGTCCGGAACGATAACGACCGCCAAAGCAAGCACCAACAACCATTTCAGATAACGCATGGCTACGATTCACCTCTCCAGGTCAGCAACACGAGGAATTCGTTCCAACGACCCGCAACAACAAATCTAAGCAATATTAACCCCAAAGACTCGACAATGTCACGCAGAACTTGGGCGTAGAGGAGAACTCTCAGAAATTATTCATAATCCCAGGAGGACGAAGAACGTCCGATGGATGACGTCTTATGGCAAAACCTTTAGCCGTTTTCGGTAAAGCCTGGGTATAGTGTCATTCCGCCGTCTACAAACAATGTCGTCCCGTTGACATAATCGGCTTGATCCGAAGCAAGCCAAACGACAGCTCGGGCGATGTCATCGGGTTCTCCGATCCGATTGTAGGGGATGAGTTCGAGCAACTTGTTATAGGCTTCGGGCGTGTCCCAGGCCTCTCGGTTGATGGGCGTGCGAATGGCCCCTGGGCCGATGCTGTTGACTCGGATTCGGTGTGGCGCGAGTTCCTGGGCCATGCTCTTCATCATGAGCATGACGCCGCCCTTGCTCGCGGCGTAGTTGGCGTGTCCGGCCCACGGAATGACTTCGTGGACGCTGCTCATGCAAATGATCTTACCCGCGGCACACGAAACCTCTTTGACGACGCCGCGGCGTTTGAACTCCCGCACGGCCTCGCGGCAACAAAGGAACTGGCCCGTCAAGTTGATGTTGATGACGGTGTTCCATTGTTCGAGCGTCATCTCGTCGAACGTCGAATCTCTTTGGAGTCCGGCGTTACTGACGAGAATGTCGATTGTTCCGAATGTTTCGATCATCTTGCCGAACATCGCTTGGACTTCGTCTTCCTTGGAGACGTCGCACTGGTAGGCAAATGCGTTGACGCCGGCTCGTTTGATCTGGTCGACGACGGCTTCGGCCTCTTCCGGATTGACGATGTAATTCACGACGACGTCGGCACCGGCCTCGCCCAAACCAATCGCCACGGCTTCGCCAATGCCGGAGTTAGCCCCGGTGACGAGGGCTTTTTGTCCCCGGAGTATTTTGGGCGGCTTGCACTCGGGCATCACGACGTCTGGGCATTTTTCGGGCTTGTTCATGTTGGGGCTCTCCTAGTTTCCCGGACACCTGTCCGGGTTCGTATTCGGATTGGAAGTGCGTCTTCGCTTCGACGCTCCGAGTGACTGTTAGCTTACTCGGGTCGAAGGCGGATGGCGCTTCGAAAGGCAGAAGGAGGAAAGGAAGTTGAAAGGGGAAAGGAGAAAGGGGAAAGGTGAGGTGGTTTTGGTTTTTTAGAATGGGAAAGAGATCAGATCTCTGTTTCCTTGGCCCTCCCCAGAAAATGGAGCTTTGGAGCTTGGCGTGGAGGGCCGAAAGCCCGGTCATTTGCCTAGCCCACGCCAACGGCCTGGGTGATGGAAAACCGGACGACTATTGATTTCCCGTCCCGAGCGAAAGGGCGCCTGTCTTGCTTTCACTTTGGAGTGCGGCCCCTCTCCCAAGGTGAAAGGAGAAAGGGGAAAGGTGAGGTGGTTTTTCCTTTCACCTTTCACCTTTCACCTTTCGTTGACTACTTTCCGCCCAAGCGATTGCGAAGGTTTCGCAGGCCGTTCATCAAGCCGCTGTCTTGTTGAGGTGGCGGTGTTTCTTTTCCGTTGGATCGTTTTTCGTTGATCTCTTCGCGGAGCTTTTGGACGGGTGCCATTTGTCCGCGGATTTGGGCATTTTGTTCAAGCCGTTGCATGTCGGCCTGGACTTCTTCGCGGAGTCGGTCGAGGCGTGTTCGTTCGCGGGCCATGTCGGCTCGTTCGCGAGAGAGTTCCATCTCGATTTCTCGCGTGGCGTCTTCGAGTTCTTCGTTTCGCTGCCGCAGGGCCTGTAGATCTTCGTTGAGCTTGGCGCGATCCGCTTCGAGTTGGCGTCGGAACTGAACGAGTTCGGCTTCGTAGCTATCGACGTCTTCGATGACGGGAGGTTCGTCGGCCTTGAGTCGATTTTGCAGGCGCTCGATTTCTGAGTCTTTTTCCTCGACGGCTTTGCGGAGTATGGAAATCGCCTTTTGTGCTTTCTCCAGGTCTTCGCGGAGTTCCTCGTCGGCCCCGTGCCCGGAACTGGCCATGTGGTCGCGAAACTCCTGGATGAGCTGGCGGAGTTCGATGTTCTCTTGGCGGAGCGCTTCCATCTCCTCGGAACCTTGCTGGCGAACACGGTCCTGCGCCGCCTTGAGTTCCTCCGTCATTCGTTTGATGTGCTCTCGTTGTTCGCGGAGTTCGGCTTCGGCTTCGGCGACCGCTTGGCGTTGTCGTTGCAAGCGCTCGGCCGCTTCGGCGTGCTCTTGAGCCCATTGCTCTCGCGTCAACATGTGTTCCTTTTGTTCCATTTGCATCTCCAAAACTCCACGTGTCAGATTCTGATGGGCGATTTCCAAACGGCTGCGTTCCTTCTGTAACTCATCCCGCATCTGACGCAGGTGTCGGCCAAACGCTTCGAGTTCTTGCTGGCGGGTGGCCAGCTTCTTCAATTCCTCGGCATTCACACCGGTGCCGTTCTCGGCGGGCGAGAACAACATCGTCTGCCCAAGTTCCTCGGAGTCGGGCACACAAGACATGGTCTTTCCGAGGTCTTCGTCCGCGTCCTGACGGACCGGTGAGATGCGGGTGGATTCGACGTCTTCTTCGTAATCCTGCGAGGCCGACGCAGCTTGGGCGAGCCGTTGGGCAATTTCTTCTTCGGCCTGTTCGCGTTTGGCTGCGAGTTCCTGGTGGAGTGCGTCGCGTCGTTGCTGGCACTCCTTCTCAAACTCGTGACGAATCCGGGCGATTTCTTCGTCGACATCTTCTCGGTGTTCCTGGAGTTCGCGTTCGAAATTTTTCCGGCGTTCGGCCAGGGCCTTGTCGAACTCGGCCTTGTGGGTCGTTTGGAGTTCGCCCAGGTCGATTTCGCGGTCGGCGAGCTGGGCTTCCTTTTTGGCCACGAGATCGCGGAACTCAGTGACGTCGCGTTCGAAGGCGGCCCGCTCAAGCTTTATCTCGGCTTCGGCGGCGTCGAGATCTCGCGCCCGGTCGTTGGCTTCTTGGATTCGTCGTTCGAGTTCGGCTTCGCGGGCAGCGAGGGCTTCGCGTCGAGCATCGAGGGCACGGTGTTCTTCATGTGTCGGGCTTCGACTCATCCCCTGGCCGTTGCCATTCCCAATGCCATTGGTCTCAAAATGGCGAATCCGTTTGCGCAGCGCGATCGCGAGCCGGGCGAGGTTTCGCCGCTTCCGGTCGAGCCGAAGGTGTCGCGGTTCGGCGTTTGGTTGGTCGAGATTTTTTCGAACCGTCGGGATGTCGATGCGAAAGCAGAACGGGCCGACTTGAATGATGGCTCCGTCGTAGAGCGTGCTCTCTTGAATCTTGTCGCCATTGAGCTTGATGCCCGCCCGGCTGTTGCAGTCGCGGATCGAAAAACCACCTGCGTTGCGAGTGATGACGCAGTGTAGGTTGGAGATGTCGCCGGCTTCAAGAATCAGGTCGCAACCACGACTCTTGCCTATGATCAATGAATCCCGTTGGATCGGCCATCGCTTTTTCGCCATGTTGCTGTTGCCGTAAAGCAACACAAGAGAAGGCTGTGCGGGTGGAGCAGCCGTTTGGTTTGCGCTCATGGTGGCCCCAAAAAAATCTGGTCCTTGAAGGTGTCCGATAGGAAATGTCCCCCCGCCGTCGGTCGCCGAAACTCCAGCACCGAGCAAGTGGGGATGTATTTCGTTGAGTCGCTCGTCGAACGGAGCGACTGACGATTCGAGATTGGCCTGCTTTCGTTCCGACCCGAGCCCAGCTACTCGGACCAATTCAGGAAGGACCATCGCGAGTCGATTGACAGACCTGCAGTCTGCGATGCTTCCCTGATGAGTTTGCCCGCTATGCTCATTCACTTTCTTGCGATCGTTGTACTCGGGGCATCGCGATGCGTCAAGGGAGTCAGCGCAGCCGTTGAGCGCGCCCAATTGAACCGATCGTCATCAGCTGATGCGCGGAGAGGGCGACAGCAGAGGGCGACTCTCTCT
>CAYYUU010000395.1:0-6906 GCA_964474955.1 uncultured Alcaligenaceae bacterium
ACGAGATCATATTGCACATGGCCGAGCACCTTCACAAGATCACCGGCTCGGAGAACTTGTGCCTGGCCGGTGGGGTGGCCCTCAACTGCGTGACGAACGAACGCGTTTTCGAAAAGGGACCGTTCAGACGTCTCTACGTCCAGCCCGCCGCCCACGACGGCGGTACGGCCATCGGGTGTGCGACGTACATCTGGTACCACATGCTCGGCAATAAGGAACGGTGCCCGATGGGCGATGCGTACCAGGGGCCATCCTACACGGCGGAGCAGATCGAAACGACCCTGCGGGAAAATGAGCTGGAATACACCCGGTCCGATGCGGTCGAGGCGCAGACCGCCAGACTCATCCACGAGGGCAACATCATTGGGTTCTTCCAGGGACGGATGGAAGCCGGTCCGCGGGCGTTGGGCAACCGTAGCCTCCTGGCCGACCCTCGCAATCCCGAGATGCGGGAAATCTTGAACCACAAGGTCAAGCACCGGGAATACTTCCGACCGTTCGCCCCGAGCGTCCTCAAGGAACACGCCCGGGACTGGTTCGAGATCGGCAAGGAAACTTCGGCCAACGAATTCATGCTCATGGCCTACCCCGTCAAGCCGAACGTCGTCGAGCGCATCCCTGCCGTCATCCACGTCGACAACACGAGCCGGATCCAGTGCGTCCGGTCGGACACCAACCCCCGCTACCACAAGGTCATCTCGGAGTTCCATCGGCTCAGCGGCGTGCCGCTCGTGCTGAACACTTCGTTCAATGACAGCGAGCCGATTGTTTGTTCCCCGCAGGACGCCATCAACACGTTCATGAAGACGGAAATCGACTACCTCGTGGTCGGGGACTTCGTCGTCAGCAAGGAGGCCAACCGGAAACGAGTCGAGGCCTGGCGCGAGGCCAACATCCCGTCCCTCCAACGGACCCTGAACTCCGTCGTCGAGGGCCACCGGGTGACCCGGATCCACAATTTCTACATCGTGACGGACAGGTTCCAGTACGAGAAATTCGACCAGGTCCTTGCCATGTTTCCGGAGCAAGTCTTCTTCCTCGACGAAATCAACCACGACAAGATCAAAGGGGCCGAGGCCCTGGAGGTCGGAGTCGGTTCGGGCGTCCTGTCGATCGGCCTCGCGAAGGCCGGGGCGAAGAGGGTCACGGCCCTGGAGATCAACCCGAGGGCCAAAATCTTTGCCGGCTTCAACATCTTGACGAACGGATGCGAGGGCAAAATCGAGATCGTCGACGGGAATACCGAAGACGTGTTCTTGCCAGTGAAGGGACGCAAGTTTGGCTACATCATCTCGAACCCGCCGTTCGTCCCGACCGTCCCGGGCAAGGAGGGCTACCTCCACTCGGCTTCGGGTCCTTACGGGTTGGACGTCGTCGAAAAAATCTTCCGCAACTTGGACCAATACTTGACGGACGACGGACATTGCCAGATCGTGACCGTCGCCCCGGGCAACGAAAAGGGGCCATTCTTGTTGGTCGACCTGGCCCGCGAAATGTTGTCGGGCACGACTCGCATCATCGTCAACGAGGACGCGGAATACTGGACCGACTTGATCGACTGGTACGTCTCGACCGGCGAAGCCAACCCCCAGCAAGCCAAGCAAATGAAAGAGATGGCCCAGAAGGACGGCGTCACGCACAACCACCTGGTCATGATCCATTACCACAAGGGGCTCCAGTCGGTCCAACAAGAGCCCGGACAGAAAAATTATCGCGAGTGGTACTATCCCCTGCCGAGCATCCAAAAGCCCGACTAGAACCGGTCACACTCTGTTCCTGGTTTTTGTTTTGGAGCAGGCATCTTGCCTGTTCCCGACGCGAACGAAAATGCTCGAATCGCTTTGCTTGCCAGGAGGCCTGGACCGAGGGAGTCGCCCCCACGGTCCCCACTCGTCGTTCACTTCACGCCAGAACGAAAGGAAAGGGATCTCGATGTTCACTTTCACGCGATACCTCGTCTGCATCGTGGTCGGTGGTTGGCTCGGCTTCGCGAGCCACGGCCTTGCGGGCACGAAGAAAGAAATCGGGCGGGACCGAAACGCCAAGAAGTCTCCGTCCGCGAACGTCGTGGGGGCGAAGGCCTTCGACGTGGAAGGGAACGTGATCTCCCTGGGCCAGGATCTGCGGCCCGTCGTCCTGGTGTTCCTCGATCCGGTGTGTCCGATTTCCAGGCGGTACACGCCGTACCTGAACAAGGTCTACGGGAAGGCGAAAGGGGCCAAAGTTTCGTTCTACGGCGTCCTTTCGGACCCGACCATTTCGAGGGCCGCGGCGAAGAAGTTCCGGAAGGAGTACGCCCTCAAGTACCCCGTCCTTTTCGACTCGACCGGCGACCTGGCGTCGCGAGTGAAGCCGACCCACGTCCCCGAGGCGTTCGTGATCACGAAGAACAACGTCGTGGCGTACCGAGGTCGCATCGACAATCGATTCGTTGCCCTCGGCAAGCTCCGACAGAAGATCACTTCGCACGACCTGTTGGATGCGATCGAAGCGGTGGGTTCGGGCCGTGTGCCGAAGGTCACGTCGGCGCCTCCGGTCGGCTGCACGTTCGAAGCCTGGAACACGCCGGTCGAAAAGGCCAAGGTCACTTACGCCCGCGAAATCGCACCCGTCCTCTTTGCGAATTGTCTCGAATGTCATCGCAGGGGTGGGATCGGGCCTTTTGCATTGGAGACCTACAAGCAGGCCCGACGCCGCGCCAAGATGATCGCACGGGTCTGCTCGAAGCGAGTCATGCCGCCCTGGCACGCCGACGCCGGGTTCAGCCACTTCAAGGACGAGCGGGTTTTGAGCCAACGAGAAATTCACCTCCTCGAAACATGGGCCAAAGGTGGTGCCCCCGAAGGCGACCGGAAGGACGCACCGCCGCTGCCACCGTTGGCGAAGGCGGAATGGCCGTTGGGCAAACCGGACAAGGTGTTGAAGATGCCCAAGCCCTTCCCCATCCCTGCCGAAGGGAAGGACATCTATCGCTACTTCGTCATCCCCTCCGGTCTCCAGAAGGACCACACGTTGGTCGCCCTGGACTTCCGGGCAGGAGATTCTTCGGTCGTCCACCACTGCATTGCCTACGCCGACTACTCGGGTCGAGCCCGGGAAATCGATCGGCTGGACGCCCAACCTGGCTTTGACATGTTCAGCAAACAGAACACTCTCTCGCAAGGTGGGGGGCTCGTCCGCCTCGCCGCGTGGAACCCAGGCATGAAGTCACGGCGACTTCCGGACGGCCTCGGGCTGCGACTCAAGAAGGGCGCGGACATCGTCATCGAGGTCCACTACCACCTCAACGGCAAGGCGACGACGGACCAAAGCTCTGTGGCCCTGTACTTTGCCAAGAAGCCCGTCGAACGCTTCGTCCAGCCGCTGCTCGTCGGCACCCAACGGGTCGACATCCGGGCCGGGGACTCCCAATATTGGCGCCACGTCTACATGAAGATTCCGGCGGACTTGTCCGTGATTGACATCTCTCCCCACATGCACTACCTGGGGAAAGAAGTCCGCGCAGTCGCGACTCTGCCGGACGGAACGAAGAAGAAATTGCTTCGCATCTCGAACTGGGACGTTCGGTGGCAGAGCCTGTATGTTTACCGCGAGCCGCTGTTTCTTCCGAAAGGCAGTCGGGTCGACGTCCTCTTCCGATTCGACAATTCGAAGGACAATCCATCGAACCCCAACGTCCCTCCCAAGGACGTTTCGTGGGGCTGGAATTCGGAAGACGAGATGTGCGACTTCTTCTTGACGGTCGTCGCCCGGTCCCAGAAACAAAATGGCCTAATCGCTCGCGCGGCATCCCAGTCGTGGCGACGCTTTGCGAATCCGCCGGTCGGTTGGTCACCTTCCCAGAGCATCCTCGAGTTACCCGTGAAGGTGAACGTGGAGGTCGCCCTCAAGGCCCTGCGGACTGCGAGTATGTGGGACCAACAGGTCCAACAGCTCCTTTGGCAGGCGAGCGAAGAAGACAAGTTGGGAGCCGTCCTCGAAAAGTTTTCGAAGTACATCCGGGCGAACCCGAAGGACGCCAAGGCGCTGGCCAATTATGCCATGATCCACAACCCAGCCGACCGGTTCGGTCCTCGTCCCCCCAAACAGGTTCCGACGAAGAAGGTCCGCGAGTTGCTCGAACGGTCGCTGAAGTTGGAGCCCAAGTACTGGGACGCCCGGTTCGCTCTGGCCGTGTTGAACATGTATGGGTCTGAGAGTTTGGACCAACAAGACAAGGCCGTGATGCACTTTCGAAAGTTGATCGAGCAACAAGAAAAGGTCAAAGCCACCCAATCCCGACACGCCATGGTTTACCTCTACCTCGGGGAACTGCTGGAACAACGAGGCGAGACAAAACAGGCCAGGCAGGTTTGGGCTCAAGGGTTAAAAAGACACCCCAACGACCGTCGGCTGAAACGCGCACTCAAGAAATGACTCCATCGTCCTACTCACCAAGGAACCAGAAACAATGCGAAAATTCTCTGTCGCTTTGGCCTGCCTTTATTGCGTCCTCGTCCCCGTCGGATTATGTGAGGCCGCGGGGGGACTCGATCCCCAGGTCATTGCCGAGATCAAGAAACTCGGGGGGACTGTTGGTTTTTGTGTGCGTGGTCAGTTCGGGGGCCTGTTCTTCCTCACGCCACGCATGCCGAAAAAGACCGACATGACCAAGAAGACCGACAAGACCAAGAAGACCCAGGCCAAAAAGTCCAAGGACTTCGTGCCGGTCATCCGTTTCTTCCGATGCACGGACGCCACCTTGGCGAAACTGCCCGACATCGACGTCCCGTTCGGCCTGGCCATCGGGCGGACGATGGTGACCAACGACGGCATGAAACACCTGACAAGGCACAAGACGCTCCACACCCTGATCCTGCGGCGGACGAAGGTCACCGAACACGGGCTCAAGCACATCAAGGGCCTCAAGAGCCTGCGGCGGCTCGACATCGGACAAACCAAGTCGCTCCCCGTGGCGTTGAGCATCGTGGGAACATTCCCGAACCTCGAACTGCTCTCCCTCTCGTCGTGCAAACTCACGAACGACAGTCTCGAGCACCTCGGGAAACTCAAGAACCTCAAGTCCCTGGACCTGAGCTTCACGAACGTCTCGGACCGGGGAATCGCGAAACTCGCTCCGGTCCAAAACTTGGAACTGCTAAACCTCGGGTTTTGCAAACGGGTGACCGGTTCGAGCTTCCGTTCGCTCTCGACGAAGAAGTTGCAAATCGTGGGCCTGAGCGGAACGAAGGTCACGGACAAGACGTTGGGGTATCTCAAGGATGCCACCGGAATGCGACAGGTGTACCTGGGCGGGGCAGCGATTTCGGACGCGGGGCTCGCGGCGTTCCAAAAGATGTCGGAATTGCGGGGGCTGGATCTGGGAAGGTGCGTCAACGTCCGAGGGGATGGCTTCAAACACCTCAAGAACGCGACCAAACTCCAGTTCCTCAACGTTAGCGGGTGCAAAGGATTCGTGGACGTGGGTTTGGAGACCATTGCCGGGCTCAAAGACATTCGCACGCTGAACCTCGGCGAGACCCAGATCAGTGATGCCGGTGTTTCCCGGCTCGGCGGTCTCGAAGCGCTTCGCACTTTGTCACTCCAAAAATGCACGAACATCGAAGGCGAAGGGTTCGAGAAGCTGACGAAATTAAACCAACTGCAGTCCTTGAATTGTGACAAGACCGAGCTGAAGGACAAAGCCCTCGCGGCGTTCTCGAACTGGAAGGACCTGCGTCGGGTGAGCCTGCGGGAGTGCAAGAACCTCACCGACGAGGGGCTCAAGTCTCTCAAGAATTGTCCCAATCTCGAACAGCTCAAGCTCGCCCGTTGCACCAACGTCACCGGGAAGATGTTGCGAGAATTTGGAGGCTTGAAGAAGTTGACGTTCCTCGACCTCCAACACACCTCTGCATTCGACCAACCGCTCCGTTTTCTGTCCTTGCTAGAGTCTTTGCAGGGGGTTGACCTCGACGGGTGCGAACAATTCACAGATCAAGGACTCCGGTCCCTATCGAATTGTAAGAAATTGTCGTATCTGGGCGTCAGCCGGACGGCCGTGACGGGCTCTGGACTGAGCTACCTTAAAGGTGTCAAGATCCAGCAACTCTACATGGACGAATGCCGAAACTTGACCGACAAAACGCTGGCGTCTGTGACGAACATCCAGACCCTCAACCTGTTGAGCATAAAAGGCACCAAAGTCACCAGTGAAGGTCTCAAACACCTGGCGAAGCTCAAGAACCTCCGCAGTCTGGCCCTCTCGAACTGTCCGAAGCTCACGAGCAAGGCGATCCAGCCCATCTCGCAGATCAAGAGCCTTCGTATGGTCGACCTCAGTCGAACAGTTGTGTCGAAGGAAGCAAGGGAAGAACTCCGAGAGAACCGACCAAAGCTCTTCATTCTAAAATAGTGATTCCCTCGAATTGCGTTTCTGGTGCTGGCGATGGTCGGCACCAGACGATCAAATCGTTGGAAGTCGTCTGCCCAATGGAACCACTCGAGACTCCGAATCCACTGTCGAGAAGAACGATGCGTCTGCTCACTCACTACGACCAACGTGGAAGCAGGTATGTCTGAGAATAATTATCCTTTGGCAGCTGGGAACTCTCTTTTTCGGAAACTTAAGCGGGTTCTCACTGAGTCTTCTTAAATCAGTTGGATCTCGACCGACACCGAAGATTTCATTCTCCCTGTCCAGATGAGTTCTCTTCATCCCCCACGGCATTGAATCCCTCGGTACTGCAGATCTTCGGGGTTACTGAAGGCAAGTGGAATCAGCGAGGAACCGGGTGTTTAACTTTCGGAATCTGTGCCTTCTCCCGAAACATTATCGGCCCAATCGGCCCACGATTGGGTCTTGGATTCACCGCCGATTTCCGCAGACCAGAAACTACCTGACATTTTGGCCCTTTCGTGAGTTGT
>CAYYUU010000396.1:0-6893 GCA_964474955.1 uncultured Alcaligenaceae bacterium
AAGGAAGCACGAACGTTCCGGCCAAGTATGGCATCATCGAACGCAACCCCGCCGCCGACGTCTTTTCGTTCTTCGCTGGGGCCGGAGCCATCGACCTGGACGTTGACCCGGTCGCCGTCGGCCCGAACCTGGACATCCAAGTCGACTTGCTCAATTCCAGCGGCGGCGTGGTGACGACGTTTAATCCGTCGAATCGTCTCGACGTCGACGTGAACTACACCCTGTCCACGGCCGGGCAATACTACCTCCGCATCTCCGGCACCGGAAATGGAGACGTTTCGGGAACGGGTTACTCCGACTACGGAAGCCTGGGCAACTACCGAATTCAAGGGACGATTCCGTCCTACGCTCTCAACAACGATCCGCCAACGGCGAACAACGACGGAGCGGAAATTTACGAAGACACCCCTACCGTTTTGAACGTCTTGGCAAACGATTCCGACCCCGACGATGACACCCTTACGGTAGACAGTTTCACTCAGCCAGAGAACGGAACCGTCACTCGCGATGGCTCCTCGCTTCGCTACACTCCCGATAACAATTTCCATGGGTCCGACAGTTTCACATACGTCGTGAGCGACGGAAATGGCGGAACCGACACGGCCACAGTTTCGATCATCGTGGCAGCCGTTAACGACAATCCGGTCGCCGAAGACGACGAAGCCGACACCACGAGCGGGACCGCCGTCGACATCCCTGTGCTCGCGAACGATTCGGACATCGACGGCGACTCCTTGACAGTGTCGCAAGTGGGCACTCCCTCGGGTGGTTCGGCGACCATCGTGAACAATGTCATCCGCTACACTCCGGGCTCGGATTTCTCCGGGACCGACAGCTTCACTTACGTCGTGAGTGACGGGAACGGCGGAACCGACACGGCTACGATCTCGGTTACCGTCGTCGGCAATTCGAGCGGGCTCGTCAACGGGAGCTTCGAAGAGAACCTGAACGGCTGGGAAACAATCGGCGACGTCACGACGCAAACGAGCAGCCTCGGCGAGAACCCCGTCGATGGTGTTCGGCAGGCATACTTGACGAACATTAACAGTCGCGGCGGCAACCAATCCGACAGCAGCCTGGAAAGTTTCCTGGGGTTGAGCAACGACAAACTGGACCAGCTGAGCACCGCAAACGCAACGGCGGGCTCCGCCGTCCGCCAAACGATCACTGTTTCTGCAGGCGCCGAGTTGACGTTCCGAACGCTCTTCTTGACGAACGAAGCGACACCCGCAGGTTCGTACAACGACTTTGCCTTCTTCAGCGTCACGGGCAGCGGTGTGAATGAGGTCTACCAACTCGCGGACACTTATAGCTCGGGCTTCCGCTCGACCAACGCGAGTTTCCGCGAAGCGAACGGATACACGGAGTGGAGCTATACGTTCGACAGCGCCGGAACATATACGATTGGCTTCGGCGTTTCGGACGCGAGCGACACGGCCTACGATTCGGCCCTCCTGGTCGACGGAGCGAACTTGGGGACCGGAACGAGTAACAACACCGCACCTGTCGCCAATGACGACGGAGTCGAGCTGAACGAAGATAACGAGGCGGTGATCGATGTACTCGCCAACGATAACGACGCCGACGGAGATTCGTTGAGCATCGCCGACGTGAGCGACCCCGAACATGGGTCCGTCGCCGTGGCGAACGGGATGGTCTACTATACGCCCGACGCCAACTTCTTCGGGACCGACTCGTTCACCTACACGATCAGCGACGGGAACGGCGGAACGGACACGGCCACCGTTACGATTCTCGTGGGCGAAGTGAACGACGCACCCGTCGCGACCAACGACACCGCGACGACTTCGGCAGGCGAAAGCGTCAACGTGAACGTGTTGTCGAACGATTCGGACGTGGACGGCGACTCACTCACGGCGACCTTGGACACGCAAAATGGACCGGCCAACGGGACCGTTTCGATCCATTCCAACGGGGTCGTGACGTACACTCCGAATGCGAACTTCACCGGTCAAGATGGCTTTGGATATACGGTTAGCGATGGTCGAGGAGGTACGGACCAAGGAGTCGTGACCATCACCGTCACCGGTGGTGGCGGAGTTAGTGACGATGGTCTCGTGGCGCACTGGAAGCTCGACGGCAACGGCGACGACAGTTCCCCCGAGGGTTCCAACAACTTCGGGCGAACGCGAAACGGTGCGAGCTTCAGTTCGTCTGGTCGGATCGACGGATCACTGATTCTCGACGGCAACAACGATTACCTGGACGATCGCGACACAAACGACTTCAACCGAGGGACTCACGGCCAACGAACGATCGCCGCATGGTTCAAGGTCGACAACGCCAACGGCCAACGACAGGTGATCTTCGAAGAGGGCGGCGGAACCCGCGGTTTGAACATTTACGTTGATGGTGGATCGCTATACGTCGGTGGTTGGAATTACCCGAATAATGAAAGCGATTGGAACGGCACGTTCCTCTCCACCAACAACATCACTTCCGGCGAGTGGCACCACGTCACTCTCGTTCTGGATGGTGGGGCGACGGTGACCCAGAACGCTCTGACGGCGTACCTCGACGGTCAACAATTCGGCAGCGGCGCGGGGTCGCAACTATGGAATCACTCCGGCGACATTGGTATCGGTCGTATGGATGACGCGGCGGTATTCCACAACGGCTCGGCGGGCGGCGATGGCTACGCCTTCGGCGGTGCTCTCGATGACATCCGCGTTTACAACCGTGTCCTTTCGGCCAACGAAATTGCGCAGCTGGCCAACATGGGCGGCTCGGCTCCGGTCGTTGGCGAAACGTTCGGCAGTAGTTCCAAAGAAGTTGGTGAGGGCGATGGGAGTCCAAAACCGACCGGTGGCACGAACAGTAAATCGGGCTCGTTCACCATTATCGTGAATTGGTTCTCGAAGACAAAGAATAATGTGGATGTCTCCGCGCCTAAAACTTCGAAGACATCGTCCCTAACGTTCTCTCCCAGCGGAACGTTTTCCGAAGTCTCTGACGAGAAGGGCAAGGAAATCGATTTTGGATTCTTCGGATCTCAAGACGAAAGTGACACGAAAGAAGACTGGCTGGCTGAGTTCATGGCCGCCGTAAACTTCGAGAAAGCGTAAAGACAGGTTGAGGGTTGAGGGTTGAAAATTTAGCCGCGCAGCCGCGATAGATCTTAGCCGTGGGCGTGAGCCCACGGAACGATGAGAACGCTTCCTCTCCCCGTGGCCTGACGGCCACGGCTAAGATCTGACGCCGCTGCGCGGCTAAGAGAACAACATCACAAACTTCCTTTACTCTCAACTCTCAACCCTCAACTCTTACCTTTCAGGTGCTTATCGAAGAAGTTCGAAATGAGCTGTTGATTTTCGCGTGAGAAAAACTCCTTCCCACCATGCCCGGCACCTTCGATGGGTCGGTAATCCACGGAGACGCCAGCTTTTTTGAGAGCCGCGACCAACAATTCGCTTTGGTTGGGGATAACCACTTTGTCCTTCGTTCCGTGCATGATGAGGAACGGCGGATCGTCTTTCGTGACGTAGTTGATGGGGTTGGCCTTTGCGGCCTTGTCCTTGTTCTTCTGGACCGGACCACCGATCAAAAGGGCTTCCGGAGACTTCGGCCCATTGTGCCAGGTGCCCATCTTGGTCAAGTCGGTCGGACCATACCAATCGACAACGGCCTGGACTCGACTCGAATATTTTTGGTTTCCACCCTTCCCTTCGAGTTCTTTGACATCCCCGGATGTTCCCATGAGGGCGACCAGGTGACCACCTGCGGACGAACCCCACACGCCAAATTTGTCAGAATCCAAGTTGTACTTTTTGGCATTGGCTCGCAACCAACGAACTGCCGCTTTGCAATCGTGAATTTGCGCTGGAAAGATGGCGTGTTGGCTCAACCGATAGTTGATGCTTGCGACGGCAAAACGATCATTGACAAATCGAATTGCCGGACAACGATCCTTACTTCCATTTCGCCATCCGCCTCCGTGAATCCAAATAATTACGGGCGTTGGCTTTTTGGCTTTGGGCGGGAGGTACAAATCCAAACGCTGGCGTTTGTGACCATTGGCCACGTATTCGAGATTTTTGTGAACCTTCGTCCCTTCGGGGATTCGCGGCGTTTTAGGACGTTGGGCATCGGCTTGGGGTAGGGATGCACAAGTGGCAAGAAACAAAGCGAGACAAATGCAGCGGATAGACATTGTTGAGACTCCGAAATATGTATGCTGGCATTATTGCTCTTTACACACCCAACTCTGGTAACAACGGAAAGTGCGAGAGCAAATCATCAATCGTCACCGGCTTCAATTCTTCGAAGTGTCGCCGAGCTACGACAGGCGAGCGAACAACGCACTCTTTTTCGATGAGGTAATAGGCGTTGTATCTTTCGCGCAGGTCATTGACTTTGCTCAGGTCGAAATCGTTGAGATATTTTCGCCAGCGGTTGTTGAAAAACGAAATGGCCTCTTGCAGTTCCTTGAGAGCCTTCTCCAGGACTTTGGAAGAAGTCGTTCGCTCGCGAGGAATTCGCAAACGCGGTTGCAGCTCGTCGTGCAGTTCTTCGAGCGACTCGATTTGTTCGGTGCTCAACCAAAACCGAAGGGCATCGAACGAACCAGCAAGAGCCTTGACCGTGGCGAGACGCAGGCCGAAAATTTCTAGCCATTCGGCTCGTTGCTTCTCGCACTTTTTCAACACACGTTGGAATGCTTCTTCGACTTGAGTCCCGCGACTAACGAATGCTGGGGCACCTCCCTGAGCCACGAATTGTTGGAACATATTACTGTCTTCGCCGTCCATGAGCGGATCGTCGATGTCTTCAGTTTCCATTGGGTGAAAATCTCCGGGGATTGTGAAAGAGAACGGGCGTTGGCCCAAACTACTTTGTCGGCTCCCCGTTAGTATACAAATGATGTTTCGGAGGCTTCCAGAGAAACACAATGTTGGAACAAAGGAGCTACTTGTTCCAAGGAGAGTTCCGGTTGAATCGCAAACGCCTCAGCAGCTATAAATGTCGCACCGACCGGACCGAAGACGGTATCCACGGCACCAAAAACCAAACGAGTACTTTGCCATGATTGAAACTCCTCAAAAACCATCCTCCGAGTTTGCCATCACTTCTTTGGAAGATCTCCGTCAATCCGTCGCTCCGCTGCGGGAACAGTTGGTTGATCATGCGGTCTACGAACAGATCGAAACGCTCGCTCATCTGCGGATGTTTTTGGAACACCACGTCTACGCCGTTTGGGATTTCATGTCGTTGCTCAAGTGGCTGCAAATCCATCTGACTTGCGTTCAGGTCCCCTGGGTTCCATCGGCGGATCCACAAACCCGCCGATTGATCAACGAAATTGTCTTGGAAGAGGAAAGCGACGAGGTCGATGGGGAGTCGCTGAGTCATTTCGAAATGTATCTGCAAGCTATGGAACAATGCGGAGCCGACACAACACCCGTTGAAACGTTTCTTCAACGCATTCAAGTTGGCGTCTCCGTCACCGAAGCAATGGCAACGGAAGGAATTCCCAGCGCGAGTCGTGCCTTTGTCGAAACCACCTGGTCTTTGTTGGAAACGAACAAACCGCACGTCGTGGCGGCGGCCTTCGGACTCGGACGCGAAGACGTTATCCCGGCCATGTTCCGTTCGATCGTCGCCGACCTCGACGCCAAGTTTCCCGGACAGGTGACTTCGTTCCGCACATATCTGGAACGGCACATTCACCTGGATGAAGAAAAACACAATCCACTCGCGCTGCGCATGCTCGCGAATTTGTGCGGGACGGATACACAAAAGTGGCAAGAAGCTAGAAAAGCTGTCGCGTGCAGTTTGCAGTCCAGGCTCCAACTTTGGGAAACCATCGAAGTAGCTTGTCGTTCGTCTATCGATGGCTAATTTCACCCCGACCGGCGTTTTGAATGCCGAAAAAGGAATAACCGAAGTCGACTTCGCAAGCAACCATACTTGCGGAGCGAATATGTTGTTGGCCGATCGTTCTGTTCGCTTTGTCAGCGACACCATCAACTTTGCAACGTGGAATGCTCTCGGTTCTCGAAATCAAGGTAAAGTCGTTGGGTACTATTAATTCCCCGAGACGAACTCTTCGACGAAATCGCCGACACGAGGTACATATCGGCGTATCGAGATTTTTTAACTTCGTTTGACAAAGTGTCAGGTGAGTTATTCGCCCAGATCCTCGGTCGCTTCGGCGATCTCAACGGCGAAATGCGGGAAGATGCGGGAAGCACCGTTGGTGGCAACCCGCACGAATGGCTCTCGCTTTGGAAAGTTTTTTCCAGTTGGGATTCCGGTCTCGTGATGAGCGATTTTTTTGTGTTGCACGCATGATTCGCAGACATTACTTGCAAGCTTTGAACTTCAGTGACATGTATTCCGATCTGGATAACGCCTGAGAAAAGCCGTTCGTAAACCATTGGGACGGACCCGATCCCATTCTTGGCTTCGGGAACTCTCGATCTTCGAAGCGGACTATATCAAGTGAACTTGTTTGGCCCACAGAGTCATGCAGCTTTCCAACAGGTGAACAAACTTTCCGACCTGTTAGAACGACGATTCAGCTTTATCAACTCAACAGTGCAGAGTTCCTGTTTAGAGAAGGGAATTTGCTGCCAAGAAATTTAGCGTTTTGGCAGGAAGGAGAACTCCTCGCGACTCGTCCCAACGAGGAGTCAACAAATCATTCTAACGGCGTGAGTAAATAACAGGTCGAACTCTTGGGCTTCGAAGATAGTTTGGCCCAACTACTCACATTCGAGGAGCCATATTATATCCTCCAATGACAACGTTCATCGGTTCCGGTGCTAACCGATATCTTTGCAACGTTCGCCGGTCGTAGACTCCCACCCGCATTCGTGGGGCTGTGTTGTTTTGGTAATAATCAGGGGTGTTCCCGGAGTAGGATCTATACT
>CAYYUU010000397.1:0-6844 GCA_964474955.1 uncultured Alcaligenaceae bacterium
ATCTTTAGCCAACTGTGTCAGACGGTCGCCTACGCCCACTCGCGAGGAATCCTCCATCGTGATCTGAAGCCCTCGAACATCATGGTCGGTGCCTTCGGTGAAGTCCAGGTGATGGACTGGGGACTTGCTAAAGACATCACCACCAAGAACAACGCCGTCCGGAAGCCGAGGCTGGCTGGCGAACCTCACCGTCGGAGGCCAGCTCCTGATGAGGCGAACACCGTTGACTTCGGTCCGGCCGAGGAACCACCGACGACCGACCCGGCCGCGCCGACGCGAGAGGGTAGTGTGATGGGCACGCCTGGTTACATGGCTCCTGAGCAAGCCCGTGGGGAGGTTGGAGAACTCGATGAACGCTGTGACGTGTTTGCTTTGGGGTCCATTTTGTGTGAGGTCTTGACAGGCCAACCAGCTCTCGTCGGGAAGAATTTCCACGACATTCTGAACAAGACGGCCACGGGATGCCTGCTCCAGGCCCAACAGCGGCTTCGCGAGTGCCAGGCGGACGGACAACTTGTGGAGTTGTGCGAGCGATGTTTGGCTCCGAAAAAAGAAGAACGGCCCAAGTCAGCATCGGATGTCGCCGACGCCATCTCCAGTTATCAAGAGCACGTCCAAGAGAAGTTGCGACAGGCCGAACTCCAAAAGAAGGAAGCGGAGGTCCAAGCACAGGAAGAAGCCAAACGTCGAAAGATCGAGCAAGCCAAGGCGGAAGTCGAGAGGAATCGGCGTCGGGTGACGATGGCCTTGGCGGTGGTGGGGACGCTGTTTCTTTCCGCCGTCGTTGGAGGAGTTATTTGGTATCGCTACGACCGACTCCGGTTGCAGGCCGAAGAGAACTACCAGCTTCGAGACTTGGCCAAGGGAGTCCGGCAAGCCATAGACGAAGCCAGGTATACCTTTAATCAGTTGTATGAGAAATTGCGTGCGAAAGGCGGCGTCCGGCGGATGCGAGGTGATCCAGGTCGCTGGGAAGCGCGACTTCAAAAAATGCAGTCGGCGATCACGCGGGCGCAGGGGTTCTGGGAGAAAGCTCAAGGGAAACTCTCGCCAAATTTGCACAAGCACATCGTCGACTTGAAGAGGGGCCTTCAAGACGACCGTCGTCAGTACAAACTGGTCATGGCTCTCAATCGAGTCCGAGACGACAGTATGGCTGCGGTGAAAGGAACCGTGGCCCGACAGGTCGCGCTTCAACAGTACCCCGAGTTGTTCGACAACTCTGGCTTCGATGTCGGGACAAAAGACTTGTCAACGCTTGCCACCCGGATGCGGAACTCCGTGATCGCAGAGCAACTCGTTGCCAGCCTCGACGATTGGGCCGCCTTGGATTATTTCATGACGACCGAGCGAAGGCACGCCAAACGTTTGTTGGAGATCGCTCGAAAAGTCGACCCGAATCCCTTACGCAAAGAACTTCGCAATTTGAAACTCTGGAGCCAACCGGATAAGGTCCGTCAAATCGTTCAAGAGTTCTTGGAAACTCCCGCCAAGATGTCCGACCTGCCCCCGCAGACACTCGAACTGGTTAGTTACTTGTTGTACCGGTCTCCATTGAGCGAACCTTGGTTGCGAAGGGCCCAGGCGTTGCATCCTTCTGATGTCGGGTTATCGTTCTTCTTGGCCAACGCCCTTTACGAGAGCAAGGAAGCTGCCGAAAGCGAGGGATATTACCGCATTGCCTTGGCCTCGCGACCAAACTATGCCCCAGCCTGGAGTAATCTTGGCACAGTGTTGGAGGACCAAGCTAAGTTGGAAGATGCCATATTGGCACACAAAACAGCTCTGCAGCTGGAACCGAATTATGCCAACGCCTGGAACGGGCTTGGGATCACATATTTCAAGCTGAATCAGTTCGAAAAAGCCACTCAATCTCTGAAAAATGCAGTCCTGTTCGGCCCGAAACATCCCTATTACTGGTCCAATTTTGGGCTTGCTCTCGATCGTGTGAACAGACCAACCGAGGCCATTCAAGCTCACAAAAAATCGATCCAATTGGGTCCGAAGATGCCCGAAATTTGGGCTAACTATGTTGCGACATTACGCGGCCAGAAAAAGTTCAAACAGGCCATCGCGGCCAATGAAAAAGCACTCCTCCTGAGTCCGCATCAGTGCTTGTCCTGGTGCACCCTGGCAAGGACATTTCATGCCCAGAAAAAATACAAGAAAGCCGTTGATGCCTTTCGCAAAGCGATAAAAATCGACTCAACATTTGAAGGGGCTTGGGCGGGACTTGGCATTGTGTACACTGACCAAGGAAGATACGAAGAAGCGATCAACGCTTTTGAAAAAGCAATTCACCTCAAGAGCGACTCTTGCGATGTTCTCTTCAACCTGGGCGTTGTATTTACTCGGCAGAAAAAACACAAGGAAGCTGCCGAAGTCTTTTCCAAAGCTGTGGCAATCAACCCAAACGACGAAAGTAATTGGTTGGCCCTTGGCGAAGCGTTCGAGAAGCAACAGAAATTCGAACAAGCTCTAGAAGCTTACAAAAGGGTTCTCGGCGGGAATCCCAAGCTAGCATCATCGGCTTGGTTTAGAATCGGTTCCGTTCGGGCAAAACAGGACAAGCACGCAGAGGCGATAAGCGCTTATCAGGCGGCGCTGAAAATTGATCCCAACAACGCCGCAGCTTGGAGTGAGCTTGGGAGACTGCAATGTGATGTTCGGCACCATTACGAGCAAGCAGAAAAATCCTTCCGCAACGCCATCCGCATTCAGCCAACCGATGAGCAATACTGGTTCAACCTTGGCCTTGCACTCCGGGGACAGAAAAAAATAGACCAAGCGATATCTGCATTTCGGAAAGCGACCGGCCTTGATCCCCAAGACGCCAAAGCCTGGTTGTGCCTTGGGATAGCTCTTGACCGCCAGAAGAAGTTTGGGGATGCCGCGAGGGCTTTCGGACACGCCACCAAAATTACTCCGAAAGATGCCAGGGCTTGGATGCACTTGGGTAACGCCTTGTTATCCGACAAGCAGTTTCCTGCCGCCGGGAAGGCCTACGAAACCGCCCTGCAAATTGACCCTGACGATGCCAATAATTGGGCCAACTTGGGAAACACTCTTTACGATGAAAGGAAGTTCGAACAGGCCGAGAAAGCCTACAACAAGGCGCTCCAAATCAATCCCAAGTTTGCAGCGGCTTGGTTCACCTTGGCAACGACCTTGAGTCGGCAGAGAAAGTTCGACGAAGCTGCCAAGGCGTACCAGAAAGTGATTCGAATAGAACCCAGAAACGTCAAAGCTTGGCTGAATCTTGGTGCCTTGCAGTGCGATTACCTCCACCAGCCCAAACTGGCGGAAACAGCGTTTCGGAAAGTGATTCAACTCGACCCAAAGTTGGGCATGGCTTGGACCAATCTTGGAGTAGCCCTCTGGAAACAACGCAAACTCAAGGAGGCCATACTCACCTTCGAGAAGGCTGGGAAACTCGAACCCCAAAACCCAAACCTTCATTATTGTTGGGGGAACGCGTTACTGGCTCAAGGATCGTACGATCGAGCGAAACTCCACTACGAAAAGGTAAGCCAACTCGCCCTCAAGACATCCCGACTCGCAGGGCCCTCTCGTCGACAAATTCAACTCTGTCAAAAATTCTTGTCGCTGGAACGAAAGCTCCCTGCCGTCCTCGCAGAGAACGAACAAGTTTCGATCGCGGAGCAACTGGAAATGGCAAGAATGTGCGTGTTGCACAAACGACGGTATCGTGATGCGGTCCAGTTACTCTCGGACCTGTTTCGGCGAGAACCGAGTTTGGCAGAGAACTTGAACATGCAAAATCGGTACGCTGCCGCTCGGGCTGCGTTGCTGGCCGCTTTGGGAAAGGGAGTCCACGCCCAGAAAATCATCACCGAAGAACAATCGAAGCTACGAAAGCAAGCATTGACCTGGCTTCGAGCCGATCTTAAGGCTTATCAGCATTCCTTAAGGAAGAGCCGCTTTCTTGCCCCCACCATCGTCGAACGGATGGAGCATTGGACAACCAACCCCGACCTGTCGGCCCTGCGCGACAAGAAAATCATCGCCCAACTTCCACGAGACGTACAACAGGCATTCCAGAAACTCTGGGCTGATGTCCAGGTCCTTGAAAAATCGGCACGCAGTCACTTCACCGAAAAGAAGCTTCAAGGCGCTTTGGAGCGAGGCGTCGAAGCGCCCCACGAGATGCACCTGGAGGCTGGGCACACATACATCATTGAAATGCAAAGCAAGTCCTATGACACGCTTCTACGGCTCAAGGACGACAAAGGCAACAAGTTAGCCGAGAACGACGACATAGCACGGAATAACCGGAACTCACGGATTGTCTTCACACCCAAGCAGACCTTAATGTATCGGATTTGCGCCACATCGTTCGAGCAGCGAGGTCGAGGACAGTACGAAATCGTAATTCGAGAGTTCCCGAAACGCCCACAGGATTAACCTCTCGAAACTAGCGTAAGCTGTCGACTCCTATCTGAAAAGAACACACGCGCATGTGGAGGAACACGTTGTCGCGATATTGAAACAAGAAAAGAGGCCGCATCGTGCGAGAAAACGAGGCAATCGACCCATTGGTCAAGAGTCATTTCGTATGGTTTTCTCAGCCACGCCAAATCGTGTTCCAAGCATCCCAGCGGTGTTCGGATGGCAACTGTTGCCTTTTGATTCTTCGCTTTTTGGGTCACCTCCACGGGTGTTTTTCTCGTAGTTGCAACGTTTACCTCGGAGATAACTTGTCGTCACAGGGTAGGCATTTCGCTTGCTGAGTTGATTCTGAATGATCCAGTCCTGGACGTCTGTCCGATACGGAAGCCATAGTTCATTGGCATCATCTAATCCAACCTCTTTTTCTTGCAGATGTCGTAGCGGTCGTGGCAGTCGAGGAGAATTTCTTCTTCCTTCCACACGACGAGTGGATCGCGACGACCACCGTCTTCAATCGAAATGTGAAGTGGCCCCGCCAACCGCGGTCAGTCTGAGCAGAGCCCACGCCTTTTGGAGCAGCCCAATCTCACCCTTCCGGCCATTTTCAATGCTCGGAGAAACCTCTACGCTGAGAAGATTGCGATGGATGACGAATCGCAGGTTGTTCGGGTTCAAGAGTTGGGCATCCCGTTGACTTCGGCGGGACTGGGGAGCCGAAGAGTGGCTGGATTGGAGGGCTTGAAAGTGGGAGGCTTCGTGTCGCCGGGTCGTTGGCAATCCCACGGCCACCGGGGAGCCTTGGGGCGAAATCTTTAAGAAATGTGTTTTGGAATGTGTTGCGTTAGCTCACCATGACTCACGGGATCGTAATCGATCTGGCCGTCCGGACCACCGACATGGGATGGTTGTTGACGGCCTACTCGGGATAGTCGACATATTTCTCAACGAACACCGAAGTTGTCTTCGGCAAAGGGTAGCAAGCTTTGGCCTGTCTCGTTGCTCAAGCGGACTCAGCCGACTTATCGTGAGTGGACATCATTCCGAGGAGTTTCGAGTTTCGGACCGGTTGTCCATTCCTCAAGCCCCGGACACGTGTGCACGATTACATTGGGCGAAAAACTCCATCTACCTCCACGTCCACAGTGGAGATAGAGTGATTATCGTGCTATCACCTTTCGCCTTCGTGGCACGAAAGCATGCCTACAAATTCAAGAGAATGAGATTGAAGAAAATTAGCCCCGGTGCTTGATTCAGGGTATCTGTTCCGGCACCGAAGTTGATGAATCCTCTCGTGAAAGGATAACTGTCTAATGTCACCACGTCATCCCCAGCACCGAGGGAAACATACAAGCTAGCCAATGGGGCTTGAGCTGTGGCACCGAAAGTAAAACTGTCAACGCCACTGCCACCAAAGTAGTTCAACGAATGACCGAACACATTGCCCGTGACGTTAAAACTGTTATCACCACCCATAAGATTTGCATACACCGAGCCGCCGACTGTTCCAGCAAAGGTGTCTAGACTATCCGCACCGTTCCCACCGAAGACGGTCAATTGGCCCCCGATGAAGCTTCCGGCGTTGAAGGCCAAGGTGTTGCTCAAGACACTATTGCCAAAGTTGAGATAGGCCGACCCGCCAATTACTCCCGAGAGAACCACACTATCATCGAGATTGCCAGCGAGGAGAGTGAAGTTCCGTCCCACTGACGTCCCGGCCGTCATGGTGAAGCTTTGGGTTCCGGCGAGGGAATTACCCAATAGGGCTTGTACTTGACCTCCGATTATTGTTCCACCGTCGATAATGATGTCGTCCGTGCCATTCCCCGTGCCGACGAAGAAATCACCTCCAACGTTGGCTCCACTGAGCCCGAACACGATCCCGTCATTCTCAAAAAAGTTATTGACTCGCAGGGAACCACCAATTGTAACACTTTGAACCGAATTTGGGAGGAATGCATTCAGTCCACTTAAGGTGACATTTCCACCGATCGTGCTACTCAAGTCTGTACCGACTATCTCGACGAAGTCGTTTCCTGCTCCCGTATCAACCATCACGTTCCCGCCGATCATAGCTCCTGGGTCGAGTTGGATGCTAATGATGTCGTTAGTCCCGCCGGTTTGGACGGTGAGTCCACCGGGAATCGGCTGATTGACCAGGGCCAAAGTTCCACCATTATCGAAGGTATACAAGTTCGGCGCGGCAACCGAAATCACCAGGCCACCTGGATCCGGATTTCCCGTGACAAGCACGTTCCCAAGACCGTCAAAAGCAAAGTTGAGCGCGGGACAGTCGCGTCCCTCCAGGACCTCCAGTTTGAGTCGCGGTCGTGGATGCGGAGACATATGTTACCCCACTCAGGAAAGTCAGAAGATAAATTGGTATCGTAAAGAACAAACAGAATTTAGCAGAGCATTAACATTTCTGTGTATTTCC
>CAYYUU010000398.1:0-6838 GCA_964474955.1 uncultured Alcaligenaceae bacterium
AAGAACTTTTCGCGGAGCGAAAAGCAACTTTCCAAACAACCACAAACACGACTCTGATTTCTCCGACTGCTCGATTGTTCGTCCGACATCTTGATCTCGAACGCAACTCGTCGGCGTTTTGTCTATCCCTGAACCAATTTCGGATCGAGCATCTCCTCCCAAACCAGTTGATTCTCCAGACTTAAAATTCCTCCCAAGTTGACTTCACGATATCTTCACCTTTACAATTCTTTGCGGCCATTTTCTCGAAGCTCTCGCCCCCAGGCTTCTCGCAGACACCGAGTGGGTTGTTGCGCAGTCGTCGGTGGCAGGCAAAAGACATCGAGGCTTGTTGTGAACACACTGACTGCCATCCCCGTATATAATGAAGAAACGCACTTGCACACGGTCTTGAACGAAGTCCAACGCTATTGCGAAAACGTGTTGGTCATCAACGACGGATCGACCGACCGGACGGCGGAACTCCTCGCCGAAATGCCCGACATCCACGTCGTGACGCATCCGAAAAATCGTGGCTATGGTGCGGCTCTGATCTCGGCGTTCGCCTACGCCCTGGAGCACAGTTTCGACGTTCTCGTGACGACCGATTGCGATGGGCAGCACGAGCCTTCTCGAATTCCCGTTTTGCTCGAAGCCATTCACGACGCCGACATCGTGAGCGGTAGCCGATACCTTCGAGACTTCCGGCAGAACACATCTGCTCCGGAAGACCGCAAGGCCATCAACTACTTAATCACGAAGGAACTCAACGAAGCGTTGGGATTGAATCTGACCGACTCGTTTTGTGGTTTCAAGGCGTATCGCCGCGAAGCCCTCTCGAAATTGAACATCACCGAAACGGGCTGGGGAATGCCCCTGCAACTTTGGGTGCAAGCCGCATCGAATGGTTTGCGGATCAAAGAAGTCGGCGTGCCTCGCGTCTATCTGGATCCGAACCGAGCATTCGGCGGCGTCCTCAACGACTCGGGCGAACGGCTCGCTTACTATAGTGAGGTCATCTGCCAGGAACTTCGCAAGAGTCGTGTCTCGAGAAGTCTGCCAGCAGACATTCGCTTCCCCTGTCCCGAAAGCGTGAATGGATAATTCACTCCTGTTTCATCTCCCAGCATCCCACCTTGCTGTCACATCCCTCAATTGACGTTTCTTATTCCAGCCGCGGATCTTTTGATCCGCGGCTCGGCTCACTATTGACGACTGGGCGGAAAAGGAAGTAGGCACACTCGGAACAGGGAATGTATTACTGTTGGGCTTGTTGGTGCGGTTGGAGGGTGTGACGAGGAGCACTGCGAGAATGATACACCATTGGGTGTGGGATGTGCTAGCGCTGATGCTTGTCACACTCTCCCAAAAAGGACTATCATTCCTCTCGCGTTCCGAGTCTCACGAAGGTTCTGCCGTCGCTTGTTTCCGCCACGAAAACGGTTGAATCCCAGACTTCCAAAGAATCCACCCCGCCACACCTGCGGAGAGAATGGACGTTGGAATGAGTGCCGGTAATGGAACTACAACATCTCGCATAGTTAATAGCAGACAACCGAAGTGTAGAACGATCCCAGGGACGAGTGAATTACTTCGGACCGCAAGTATGCCGTTCGCGACACCGAGTAGAAACCACGGGCCTAGCCAGAATACGTTGAGGTGATAGGCCGCGAATAAAAAACAGCTCAACAAGATGGCGGGCCAGTCTGTCAGTCGGCTCCGCAAGCCATTGAGAATGAATCCGCGAAAAGCGATCTCTTTACAGGCTGCTGGTAAGAATCCCAAGATCAAGATATGGTAGGCCCAATAGATCAGTCGTGAGCCCTGGTCTATCTGGTCATAATTTTGACGCACCCAACTTTGGCGGGCTTGCAACAACTTGACGAGTTGGGGAGAGAGTTGCATCACCTCGACTGCGAGAGCGGCCAAAGGCAACAGCAAGATTGCCCCCAGGAAATATCCGACCTTGGGCAAATACCAATTTAACGTCCGACGAGGGCGTTTGGTGAGTACCAAGGCCATGAACATTGGAGGTGCCGCTACGAAGGCCAGGAGTAGTACGGTCGTTCGAACCCACAGGGACCAGCCTCCCCCCAGATATGTCGAAAACCACCGCAGCCCTAACAACATCGCGAAACAAAGCAACACAAGGGCCGGCGTGGGAAGTGCTTCTTTCTCTCGGAACAAACGCCGCAACCATAACCCAATTTCGATTCGTTCCGCCTCTCGGAATAACACCTCCTCCGATTGGAACTGACGCACGGCCCACCGCAGCGCAATCCAACTGTAGATCGCGATAGTTCCGAAGACCGGCAAGAAATATAACCACGGTACGGTCGCCAAATCCGATGCCAACATGAGTTGACGCATCAACAAAGCGACTCCGGTCACGGGCACCATGCTGTAGAACGGATTCAGTTCGACTCCCGGCGTCAGGGTCAGGAACAGCAAAGGCATGGTGACCCAGAGCATTGGCATGAGGTAGTATTGACCTTCTTTCGTGCTCCGGGCGTAGGCTCCGATGGCCAGACTCACCGCGCTAAACAAGGCGGCCAACGGCACGACGAGAAGGACGCACCAGAATATCGCGGGGATCGTGACGGCTCCTTGCGGGAGCTGAGCACGGAGTTGCCACGTCGCGATCGACATACTCAGCAAATGCATGAAGGCCGTCCCTGCACTGAATACCCATATCGTGAGGAACTTGCCGAGAACGATTTCGATACGCCCCGTCGGAGTGATCAAGAGCGTCTCCATCGTCCCTCGTTCTTTCTCGCCGGCGCACACATCGACTGCCGGGTAAAGTGCTCCTGCGAGCGACCACATCACGAGCATAAACGGGAACGTTCGCACGAGTAGGTCGAGAAGGGCTTCGGCGGCCATGGCTTCCGATGATTGAGTGGGCTCCCCGAGTTTCTTGACCATAAACGGCTGGGCAAAATCGACCGGTTTGCCACTCCGTCGAAGACGCACTTCGAGTAAGTGGGTTTGCCAGCGTCTCAGAAGGATGTCGAGTTGTTCCTTGGCCCGCCGAGAAGAGTCATTGTTTTCCCGATCCTGGATGTGGAGCGTCGCCTTCTCGCCACGTTCGAGCCGGGCCATGAAATCCGGTGGTGCGGACAACACGAGATCGACTTCGCCTTCTTCGAGGGCCCGCTTCGGCGGACCATTCACGGCGACGAAATTGAGCGGAAGGTTGCCTGGAAAGATGGGGCTTGCTTTTTGTCTGGGGCCGCGAAAGAGCCTGTGGACTTCGCCCTCCTCCAGAAGTGGCGAGTATTGGAGAGAATCTTCGCTATGTTGGACCAACGCCGCGGTCCCCATTACGGTTACGAACCCATGGACCGTTGGCTGCGGGACAGCCGCAAACCAACTCACAACGGGTTCGGGAGTTCGCCCCGTTTCGGCAGGTAATCGCTCCGGAAAATTTGTCGTCTCCGATTGATATCGAACGCCGATCGTGGTTGGCGTGGTGACGAGTTGCAGCGCGAACACGAAAACGAACACGCTGATCAATGGATAGAGGACCAGGGGCAAACCAACAATGGTGAAGATCGTGCGACGGTCACGGAGTTGGTCGCGCAGTTCCCGGAGCCAAATGAGGCGAATTATCGACCAGCGCATAGATTCGTTTTTGCAAAGGAGGTAGTGAGCCGAAAGAGATAATACAATCTAGCCCGAGAGAGGTGGTCCTTGCAAAAATTTTTCTGCGGCCATGATCGGGGTTGGATTGCTTTCTGTCAGCCCGAAACGCCAGCGAAGGTGTTCCTTGTCCCTCGCTGGCGTTTCGGGCTTGTGGAAGAGATCGTTCGCTGTCGCCGATTTTGGTCGTCAAAACTGATTATGTTTTGGATTCTTGAGAATGGTGTGGGGATGAATCGTTCTGAAATTTGCTTTCCGCGGCACGAAAAGCAACTATCCCTTGGGATCATAGAAGAATGCTCGGTCATCCAGTGGTCGCACCCAGACGTTGCGAAACTTCACGGCGTTGTTATGGTCTTGCAGGAACACTGGTCCCGTCATGGTCTTCTTCTGTCGTTTGTAAATCGTTTTCAAGTATGGCGTGGTTCCGTGGCGGAACGGATGATATACGGACCTTGGCTCGGCGAACGTAGCTCCGTCTTGAACTTTCTTTCCGTTCAGCCACGCCGTGATCGACCCCTTCTTGACGATCTTCCCTTTTTGATCGCGTCTTGGTGCTCGGTAACGAATGTCATAAACTTGCCAGACTCCAGGCTTGCGAGCAGCGTTCACAAGAGGTTTCGAAAAGCCGTATACAGCCCCCACGTCATTCATCCCGACGCGCTTCTTCCCATACGAATTCAAGATCTGTAACTCATAGTTTCCGTGGATATAGATTCCGCTGTTCCCGGATCCTTTTGGTGGCACCATGAACTCGACGTGAATGTCAGCATCTTTGAAATGCAATCGAGAAACGATGTGGTTGACATTTCCTCGCTTCTGCGTGGAAATCAGTGCACCATCTTTGATAGGCCAATTAATTTTTTTGCCCGCCATGTTGAGAAAGTGATTCGTCTTTTTGCCATCAAAGAGAACGATTGCACCTTTCGGTGGCGGTACTGGTAACTTTTTTTGTCTGGGCGAGAACGTGTCGGCCTTGCGCGTCCGCACGGCCAAGGCCGCGGAACGAACTTGTAATTGTGGGACGGTAAGACAAAACAGCGGCAACGCAATGAGTGCGAGGATCGTTTTCATGATGTATCTCATCGGTGCGAATGACAACATAGTGGTTGACCAACATTGATTGTGCGGGAGGAACTACACCAGCCCGAACCACCAGCGAGGGACACGCAACGAAGTTGAGCTTTCGGTGTTTGGCGGGGCGATTGAATAATGGTCTTCTTTCGCTCCGGGAAAGAAGGTCGGGCTTTGCCCCCTTTTCGCAAAGCGAAAGGAGACTCTCCCCGTTACATTTCTCACGCCGTCCCCAATATGATATTTGCCCAAAGCTCAAGATCAACGCAGGTCCTTCGAAGGAGAGAGCAAGGTAGGCCAACCGAAGAGAATTGACTGGCCCAGGAAAATGCACCTTCCCCCTCCCACGGGACCAGCCCTCGTGACCGAACTTCCACGCCGTGCGGGGAGGGTCTTCGCGACTCGTCTGAAAGGACTAATGCGTTCGCTTGGTCGAACGGTTTGAAAATCTCTTCCAAAGCGAAGTTGGTTGTCCGTTCGGTTCTGTGTCTCGGACGTTCCTCTCGCGAATGGAATTCCTTGTGGCCTGCGAAAAAAATACCAAGAAAATCACCCAATGGTGTCCGGTTTGGTCTCCAAAAACCAATAAAATAGACAGGTGGACCGTTTGGCCACAATAACCATCCGGTCTGCACCTCGCGATTCTCGAACAAATCCCCGAATCGCGTTTGCCATCACGTCCAGCAGTCGAGGGAGGCGTAAGTGCTTTCGTATCCGATGACCTTGAAGAACTCTGATCGCCAAAACGTTGGTGCTTGCACTCGTGAAAATCGTCGTGCGATCTGTGGGCTGACAGCACTTTTGATCTTCTTTAGCATCTTGGCGAACTATGCGCCAGCCCAAAATACGATCGCCCGACGCGACTATTATTCTCCCGGACTCGAAGTGGAGACTGGAGGTCGAAACGGCACTTGCGACGTCTTAACGTTTACCCAGGACGGTCGGTATCTGCTCGCCGCCGGAGACGACAAAGTCGTTCGGAACTGGAAATTCGCCAAACTCAAACTCACCGACTCTTCGCTCCCGACACTCCGCTGGAAATCTTGGCGAGAAGCCCGAGGCCAGATTCACGCATTGGCCTTCTCTCCCGACGAACGGCAAAGGTATGTCGCCATCGGTGGCATGGGCGTCAAAAATAGCCAGATCGCTGTGATCGACCGATTCACCGGACGAATCCAGGATGGGTTATGGGAGACCGTCCGCGCCGGAACGATCTGGTCCATCGACTTCGCACCGAATGGAAAACAGGTCGCCTTCGGTTCCGATGATGGCGGCGTTTGGGTCTGGGATTTGGCGGGCAACCGGAAAGCGACGGCCCGAAAAATCGCCCAACACAAGACCACGAAAGGGCAACGAAGATACGTCCGGTCCGTCGTCTATCTGAATCAAACGGAGATTCTGTCCGTCGCCGACCACGGCCAGGTCTTGCTTAGCAATACCAAGACGCGAGAAAGCCGAGACCTGTTCCAGTTCAACACTCGACGCGGGCGGATCTGGAAAGCCGTCCTTGGTTCGGGCAAGAACGGGAAGTGGCTGGCCGTCGCTCTCGAAGGGAGCCAGACGCCGAACCCTCGAGCGAAGGCACAGAACGTGCGGGTGATTGTCCGCTCCATCCCGGATGGTCGGATCACGAGAGAAATCTTCTTACCGCATGGTCACTATCCCCAATGTCTGGCGTTCGATCCGAAGGGGGAACGTCTTGCCGTGGGGGTTCGCCACGTCGATCAGAAGGCAACCTTTATGCGTGAGTTGACGCCTTTTGTCGCGGTCTATTCCGTCAATGGCAACCGCCCCACCCTCTTGACAAAGATCGAGTACGACTACCGCGTCGATGCACTCGCGTTCCACCCAAAGGAAAACTTCCTGGCCGTTGCCGGAGGGCCGGATCACGACGTCACCTTGTGGAATTTGAAAGAGACACGACGGCCCGTGAGCACCATTCGAGGAGACGGAAGCGGAATCTGGCAGATCGCCTTTTCCAAATCGAGTCCCAGTGTCATTGGCTTCAAGAGGAAACGAGTGCGTGTGCCGACGCATCCAAACAAACGTGGCAAGGGACCGTGGGAGGTCTTCCACCTAAAGGATCGGCGCTGGCTTGCCACGCCGAACCCCGAGTATGCCCCACGCCAAAGGAAAAACGACA
>CAYYUU010000399.1:0-6819 GCA_964474955.1 uncultured Alcaligenaceae bacterium
AAAGTTCGTCACCACCCTCGTCGCTCTTGCTTTGGTTTTCTGTGTCTCCTTTAGCGTCATAGGCTGCGGCGGCGGCGGCACCAAGAAAGGTGGCACGAAGGCTCCCGCCAAGAAATCTTAAGGACGTCAGTCTCACTGACAAAAAAAGTCCTCGGCGGTTTTTCTCTGTTCGCACTGCAGGACCCAAAACGGCAGTCATCAGCCGGTTGCGTTGGACGCACCGGCTGCTCTTTTTTTCTGGCTCAGTCCTCCCTCTCATTTCTTTTCTTGGGTTTTCGCGGATGGCTTCTTTCCGAATCTTCTTCTTACTGTGCAGCCTCGTCGTGGTCGTGTCGGTCTGCGGTTGTGGGGGCATGCAAGGAAAAGAGAAGCACCGCGACAAAGACAAACCCAAACCAGCCAAACAACAATCTTGATTGGTTTCGTTGCCGCACGGCCAAAATATCGATGTCTCGCTGGCAGCGCGTGTTGCAGTCAGCTGCGTTGCCATGGCGTCCTGAGGTGTTGTATTTTGGAGAGTGACTTTTCGCTCTAAGAAAAGTTACTCAAGACAACAACCTTTTCGCGCCGTGAAAAGTAACTCTCCAACGTGCGACGGCTGTTTCTCCGTTGGGCCGGGCGAAAGACGACTCCACCACATCCGACACCGTTGGAGCCAAACGCCTCACGAGGTGATTGTGAATACTCAACTTCATTTCTTCCCATTCGATTTGTTCGGGAGCGGTGGAACAGCTGCCGGCGTCCAGTTGCTTGCCGACGCAGTTCGAGAAATGCTCGAGGATAACGAGGAAGAAACGAAACCTATCCGAAGTCTAGCCTACCAAGACCGAGTCGGAACTCACGAACATACGTTCGAGACCATGGACACTTACGAAACGTGGCGTGCGACTGCGAGACAAACAATTGCGGAGGTCTTGGCCAACAAGGATTTCTTGTTCTGGGTGACGGGGAATCATCTCGGGGCGTTGCCAATGTACGACGAACTCGGGGCGAACTATCCAGACACACTCGTCATTCAATTCGATGCCCATTTGGACGTCTACGACCTGTCGGATTGTACGAGCGAACTCTCGCACGGAAACTTTCTGTTGCATTGCGAGTCGGAGTTGCCATCGATCGTGAACTTGGGCCATCGGGAGTTAGTCCTCACGAAGGCCCACACGAGTCAGTATTTTTCGCTGGCCATCCCAACTGATGAACTTGCGCTGGATCCAGTCAAGGCGATCGAGACAATCCAGCAACTCACACGCTCCGCCTCTCGCGTCATCATCGATCTGGACTGTGATGTCTTTGATGCCGCCTTTTTCCCGGCCATCGCCCATCCTCAACCATTCGGAATGTCTCCGTTCTTGTTTCTGCGATTGCTCGACGCGGCATGGTCCGACAACCTTGCCGCAGTTGTGATCTCGGAGTTTCATGCGGCCCACGACGTGAGCGATCGAAGTCTCTCGCTTCTTGTTTGGCTGATCGAATATATCTTGCTTCGGTTATACGAGAACGAGAAAGAAGCAGGAAAGAATTGAAGCCAGGCCAAGAGGGTCTGAGAATAAGGCACGAATTCCATATTGACACGAATTCGTGCGTCGCTATTGTGCGGGCTCTCCAATTTTCGAACGCCAAGAAGAGGAAGTCACGCCATGCGATGCATCGCCAGCGCTGTCGTGGGGCTCGCTTTGTTAGTCCCCCCAACGACGTATGCCCAGAGGTTATTCGATACGTTTGTCCCAAGGCCGAATATTGTCGACCGACCCTCCGGGCCACAAGACTACGGACGCACGATGCGTCGACAATCGAGTAGTTTTTTCACAATGCCAAAGTTGGCCCTACCAAAATTTAACTTCCAGAACGCAATTCATCGGTTCACGTTCCGCTTTCCGTTCCAGCAGAGTTACAGTTATCCTCGCAGCACTGCGGATCTACAAACTATGAACCTCCCGATTCGTTCGCGAAGCCCGTTTTAAGGAACCTCGAGAAAATAGTTCCCGAGGTCTGGCTTCTCGCTGATCCTTGGGACAGCTTACGAACCTGCCGCAAGGTCCTCGGTGGGATATAAAATCGCCATCTCGCGTTGCAAGCTGCGGTGGACCTCCCTCGCGCGGGTCGGGTCGTTCCGGAATTTTGTCTTGGCCCACCAAACAAGAAGCCGGCAAAGACGCTCTTTCGCAGTGTCTCCTTTGAAACCTGGCCAGGACATGGTTTGTTGAAGATAGTAACCGTCCTCCACGTCGCTCATCCGAGTAAGCGCAGCTTTGAGAGTGAGGTCACCGTGTGCCAACTTCTGGATGATCTCGTCCTTTCTCTCTGCTCGGTTTCGTAACTTTTCGCTTCTGGCCCGCAGGTCTTCTGCTCGGGACTCGTTTTCTCGGGCCTTGGCCAGGGCCTCCGGGAAGCGCCAAACATCCAACCCGAGATCACTGGCCCACTGCGGTTGCGCCGACGCCAACAAAACGAATCCCCCAACCACGATGACAAAGCTCAGACCACATCGGATGCACAGTTCCATAACACACTCCTTGGAACAACTCAGAAGAATACGTAACGGGTTCGGACCTGGATTCCCAGGTTCGTGCGGTGGGATGTTGCTTATCGAATGGAATTTGCGTGGGCCAAATTGACGGAAGCACAGAAGAAAAGACGAAGAGGAACTGGCAAGACTGGGTTAGCTCAGTCACGCAACGCCCACCCACAAAGGCGCTGACGTTGCATGACGGTTTCCGGGTGCGGTTAACACCGCTGGGCCATTCTTTTACTCCGCACTTGCGTCAACAATTCCTTTTTCTTCTCGGTGGATGACCGTTCGCAGCGTGGCGTTAATGTCCTGTGTTCGGCCTCGTCCGCGGCGTCCGCGTGGTCCGCGTCCGGGGAAACCGGGTCGCCCCGATCCGGGTTTTCGCTTTTCCTTCTCTGCCTCGCGTTTCATTTTCTCGAAGCGTTCTTTCCATTCCTTCATCTTGGCCGGATCAAACTTTCCGAACTTGCCTTTCGATGGGCCGCCCCAGGGAACTTTACCCCAGCTCCCTCGTCCGAACCGGCCCCAAGGACCGGAAGGAAATCCGGGCTTGCGCGAGCCGAATTTCGGAGACTCCTTTTTTGGACTGCTTTTCTTGCGTAACTGCCGGACTTGTTCGTTGACGGCTTGCAATTCGCGTAAGAGGGAATCGAGTTTTTTCTCAAGGCTGGCGATATCCGGCCCTTGGGATTTGGGGGATTTGCCTGGAAAACCACGCTTGCCAAATCGAGAGCGTGGATCTGACTTTTCGGACTTACCTTTCGCGCGAGACTTGTCCCAAGGTCCTCGAGATCGTCGCGGGCCAGCCTCGCGCTTGTACCCTCTTCCTCTCCCACGGCCACGTTGAGCCTCGGCTTGGTCACAGACTAACAATCCGGCAATACACAGGACAATACAATACAGACGCACCATACCATTCTCCTTGATCAGATAAAACACAACGGGCGCACCGCCCATGTTGGCCAAACTTCGGTTGGCCCATTCAAGATTGACCGAACATTCGAGCGCCTTAGTTTCTTGGAATCAGACGTTCCAACACAGCCGCCAAACGTTCGAACGAAAACGGTTTCGCAATGATTTCTCTCGCGGCTTGACAACCCAGGAAGGCTTGCGTCGGTGGCCCTAAAAGGACAACCGGAACGGCATCCTGGAGCTTTGTCCACTCTCGTTCCCAAATCAGAAGTTCTTTGTCTCGGGCCAGATCCACGACGATGCCGTCCAGTGTTGTCTGGGTAAGTTTGCCAAAAGTCTCGGTCCAACCCGATGTCACCTTGACCGAATAGCCCTCCTCTCGAAGCCCCAACTGCAACGTCCGAGCCAGGGGCAAATACGCACTACACAAAAGGAGTCGAAGACGAGGTTCGGTGGCAACAGAGTCCCGAGTGTCGTCGTCAGGTGAAGGACTCATGTCTCCCCCAGGCAGAAATTCTTCCGAGCCCTACCGCCTGCGTCCGTTCCCTCGTTTGGATCCCCAGCCTCGGGATGGAGGCCTGCCTCGGGGCCCGCGCCTGCCGCCCCTGTCATCATCGCGGAACTGGAATGGTTTTCCACGCAGCTGTTCCCACTGTCGCTTTTGTCTGTCGCTCAGGACCTCAAGGATTTTTTGCATCTTGGCGTTGTCAGTCTGGCCGGCAGGGCCATGTCGTTCCCAGGGTGGTCCGACACTCAACTCATTCAAGATTGTGTGGATCGCCGTCAGTTGTTTCGGCTTGAGTTTCAACGCCGCAACGACCTCCGGATCGGTCAAAGCCGTTGCTCCTTTCGCTTGCAGGGCGATTTCCTTGAATCGCTTCATTTGCTTTGTCGTGAGGAGTTTGGCGACCGAGGCTTCTTGCTCGCGGGCGGCGTTCAACAATTTTCGTTCGCGGACTTTTGGGCTCACTCTGTCGCGATAATTGAAGAGGACTTCTTTCCAAAGCTGGTGAATTTTTGCAATGTCTCGTTTCTGGCCTTCCGCAAGCTTCAATTCCTTGGCCACCGGTTCAAAGGTCAACAGATAGTACTGCCCGGCGTCCATGATCGTGGTCAACTCGGCCAAGATCGTCTCGACCTTGTTTCGGCTTGCCTCCAGTTCGGCCTGCCGCGTTGGGTCATCGCCGTGGAGTTCAAGAAACGACTGGTTGTATTCGAGTGCGACTTCCAAAAGACGGCGGCGTGTGCGTTCGACGAACGGCTTGCCGGCCAATTCGACCTCGCTGATCTGGATGATGCGGGCGACCGCCGCGCGAGCCTGGCGAAAGCTCTTCTCGGCCTTGGCTTTTTCCCGTTCGGCCTTTCGTCTCTCGCGTTCGGCTCGCTGTTTTTGCTGCTTTGCCTCGGCGGCCTTCGTGCGTTCTCGCTCGTAGGCCCGGACCGTCAGGGCCGTCGCTACGGACAGCCCGACCAAACAAACCAACAGGGCAACGACGGTCGCGACGACAACGCCACGATGTCGCCGCGACCACTTGGCCACCTTTTCCCACAACGACGGACGCCGCGCCTGAATGGGTTCATCGTTGAGGAACCGTTGCAGATCTGCGGCCAACTCATGACCCGTTGGGTAGCGTTCCGAAGGCACCTTGCTCACGGCCTTCAGGACGATCGTCTCCAGCTCCACCGGAATGGCCGAGTTGATGCCCCGCGGGGCACGCGGTTCGACGTTCAAAATTTGGTGGAGCAACGTTTGTCGGTTGTCCCCGTCAAAGATCGGCGTGAGCGTGAGAAATTCGTAGAACGTCGCTCCCAACGAATACACGTCCACCCGATGGTCGATGAGGTGGCGTTGTCCTCCGGCTTGCTCCGGGCTCATGTACCGCAGCGTTCCGAGCAAGTCTCCCGTCTGCGTGAGATTGCCATTCGCCTGGAACTGGGCGAGTCCGAAATCCGCGACCCAGACTTTTCCGTATACGTCGAGCAACAAGTTCGCTGGCTTGATGTCTCGATGAACGACGCCAACGCTGTGGGCATATTCCAGAGCTTCGGCGGCCTGTAGCATCAGCCCCGTGATCTGCCGAAAATAATCGCCGACTTTCTCCGAAAAGGAAGTCGAAATGTTGGCCATCACGGTCGTCGGAGGCGGTCCTGCTGCCACTGACTCCTGATGCTCACCAGGATGAAAGGAACCGGTCAGATCATCTTGCGATTGTGGCGACAGGCGTTTGGAATTCGGCGTCGCTTCTCCCCGCAACGCCTGGAGCAAACTGGCGAGGTTCTGTCCGTTTATGAGCTGCATGGCGTAAAAGTGCACGCCTCGCTCGACGCCAACGGCGTGGACCGGAACGATATTTGGATGGTGCAGCTGGGCAGCCGCTTGGGCCTCGTTTTTGAAACGTTGAAGTTGTTTGGCATCGAGCCCCGCCGCGAACGGCAGGACTTTCAACGCCACGCGGCGCCCAAGGGAACGTTGCACGGCTTCGTACACGACGCCCATTCCGCCTCGTCCGATTTCCCGGACGATGTGAAAATCCCCGAGGGGTTCGCGAAGATTCAGGGAACCCTCAAGAGGAGGACGAGCGGACGATCTTCCGCTTCCCAGCGAGGCGGGTCGATGAAGCGCATCGAGGGCTTCCAGATAAACACGAATCGAAGGGCCAAGGGCTCCGGCGCGGGTAATGTACTCCTGACGATCAGGCGAACGGCCCATTTCGAGTTCTTCCAGATACTCCTGGGCAATTTCGAGAAGCCGTGGATCGTCGGTGGATTGTGGCTCAGTCGTCGGTTTCATTCGGCTTCTCCGAATACTTCCCGCAAGCGGACCAACGCCCGCATCCAAAGTTTCTGGACACTTTCGAGAGACCGATCCATCCGTTCGGCGACCTCGGGAAACTTCAGCCCTTCGAGGTTTCGCAAGACGAGGACCTCACGGTAATCCGGGGGCAATTCGCACAACGCATCGGCGAGGAGGACGGCCTGTTCTCGTTTCGTGGCGTGTTGGCTGGGGGTCGAATGCAGGGCGAGTAGTCCCCGATCGAACTGCGCGGAGGAATGATCTATGTGGGCTTGAAGTTGCTGTTCCCTTCTCGGATCGCGTCCCTTCGTTCCCAAAAAATGCCGAACCAAATTCGACAGTTTCCGCGTCATTATTTGGCGTAACCAAACGACGAACTGAGCTTCACAGTCCCCTTCGAACTGTGGGAAATCTTTGTGGGCCTGCAGAAACGCTTCCTGGACCACGTCCGACGCATCAATTTTCCCCTGGAGCTGGTGTCCAATTTGGACCCGAGCAATGAGGGAAAGGTATCGTCGGTAGAGTTCGAGAAGTTGGCCAAGTACTTCGAGGTCGCCCTCGCGTGCTTCTTCCAACATTCGATCCGGATTGTTTGCCATCTGTG
>CAYYUU010000400.1:0-6812 GCA_964474955.1 uncultured Alcaligenaceae bacterium
AAAAAGCCAACGCGGGTCCTTTCGATTAGGTCGGACAAGCTGGAGTCGATTGGTCTTTGGTATGATCAATTGCTGTCCGAAAGTCTTGGCAAGCACAGCCAAGGACCCACACCCATCACCACCGTCCAGACGCGAGATTTACATTCACGTGGGCAACAACATCAAGAAGGTACTCGAGACAAAATCATCAACAACCTCTTCGTCCGCACGACCAAGACGCCACCGATCAAAATCGGAATGGCCGACAACGACGCCGACGACCTGAACCAATATAGTCGGAAAACGGTTCCGGAAATCATGGACGCGGCGTTCCGCGGGACCAACATCGCTTACGACGACGTGGCCCGACCGACGGCCGATTTGATCATGCCGACGCTCTCGGAACACACGATCGGCCAGTTGTTGCAGATGCTGATGTTGGCCACGGTGATGGAAGGGCGATTGTTGAACATCAACCCATATGGCCAACCCGGCGTCGAAACTTACAAACGCAATATGAAGGCGTTGTTGTCCGAAGAGGGACCTCCAGAATAGAGTTTTCCTGCGGTTTCGTCCCTCCGGTTGAATTATCCAGCACCCAGTCCGTTGGCCTGGGTGCCATAGATGAACCTTCGCCAAATCTCTCAACCTTCCCCTTGATTCCCGACGAACGAATCGGGTTTCGCCTCGACCATCTCGTTTTCAATGCGAGTTCTCGGAACTGCCGTGGGAGCCGAACTCGATGCAGAACGGTCAGGCAACGTTTTCTCGCCGATCGGGAGTTCCGGTCTTGGCGGTATGATCCAGCGTAAGATTTGGAGCAATAAGAAGAGCCCGAACGCTGGCCCAATTATCCAACCCATCCAGGGAAACCAAATCGAAAGAATGAGCACCAGGACGCTTCCCCAAATGAGAGAACACCCCACCAAAGTCATAGTGCCCTTAAAGCTCGCCTCTTCATTGTCTTCTTGATATTCGAGCTTGCTGCTCCGTCGTCGTTCGACGCTCCGCCTTGCGGCATCGTCGAGTTCCAAACACCGGATTTCGTCTTCCCAGGAAAGAGTTCCGAACGTCGGCTTGGCATCGGGCGCGCGTTTGTCCGGATCAGGTATCGACTTGGCATGCTTCTTGAGTGATTGTTCTAACTCTTCGCCCATACGAGGCCAAGGATTCCAGGCATCCCAGTTTTCGGTTAGTCGAGTTCCGTCTTCATCCGTCCAGGTCAAACTCGCCGGGCCAGGCCAACCTTCCGGGAATACAAACTCGGCGATGTCGAATCGCAAGCGGACGGTGATTCCCCAATAAGCTTCCGGCTGGAAGGGCAACAAGCGGTACTGGAAAATTCCGCCCCGTTCGAACCGACCGCAGATGAGCAGGGATTCCTCGGCGCGAATTTCGGTGTGAGCCGAGAAGCCCATGATTTCAGAGATTTCCCCGGCGAGCACACGCAACACGTCCCAACCAGGAATCCCAGGTTGGTGACCCAGGACGTCCAGGTTGAACAAAGCCGTTTCGGTAGCAGTTCGTTCCATCTCGAGAAGCCGCGGGATCGTGGGCAACTCTTCGCCTTCGCGTGGTCTGTGTGCCTTCCGGTCCTTCTCGATCATGGCCGCTAGTTTTGCGAACCCCGGATGGAAGGCTTCGGGCAAGAGCGGCAATACGGCCTTTCCGGTGTCGCTTTGGACGATGGCAGCTTCGTAAGCAGCGAGGGGTGATTGGTCGGCAGGATGAACACAGATGACGTGTTTTTCTGACTGCAGAGCACGGCGAAGTTGGTTGGGGCGATCTCCGGCACTGCCGGCGATAATGACGGCATCGAGGCCGAGTTCCGCGAGGGCTTCTTCCATGTCGCCGACCCGACGCACCGAGATTTCCCATCGCTTCAGGTATTCTAAACCGACCACCGGACCGGAGTAGGAAACAAGTTGGTGGCGTCCCGACTCCACCATCGCCCGCGCCATGTCCAACCCGTCGGGGTGATCGCCAAACAACGCAAATCGCATATCGAATTGGTCCCTGTGAGTTCGTCCGTCCTACATCGCGTTGCTATCGGTATTGTACGGGCCGTGGCCAAGGGCACCAGGAATTGCAGCAATTCGAAACGCGGAGGTAGAGCTACTCCCTCTTTGATGGTGGGCTACGAAAGAGAATAACCACAGAGAACACAGAGTCTCCTTGTGTCGATGTTTCTCAAAATGACCTTTGAAAAAACATCCACACAAGGAAACTCCGTGTTCTATGTGATCTCTGTGGCTTGATCCCGGTCTTTCTGTTCTCTGTTCCCCGTTCGATGGTGGGCCGTCGTCGCCGCGTCCCTTGCGGCACATTACAAAAACACTCCTATTCCTCAACGAACTCATCTTTTCGCACATATGCCAACCGACTGCCTTGCTTCTGATAGGCGATCTCGACCATGTCGGCGCGGCTGTGAAACAGGTCCTCGGGATCCAAACTCAATTCGGTGAGTAATCGATCTTCGGCTTCTTCCTGGGATTCTAATTTGCCGTCTTCGAGTATGTGTTCGACTCGTATTCCCTGATGGCGAAGGTTTCGGGTTACTAATATCAGTCGATGGCAATAGAGTGGGTCCTTCTCGGCACACATCAACGCGATTCGATAATTCTGCATTCCGGTATGGAGTCGTTGAAGGCCATCGAGGAAGGATTCGGACTTGACCACCAAGGAGTACTCGACCTTGTTGTCTTTGTAGCAGGCGTCTTCGTGGCGGCGGGCTCCGAGTTCCTTGCAAAGTGGAACGTAGGCGATCTTGTGAAGTTGGAGCGCGTCGCGGAGGACGCCCTGGTTATACTGTGGATTGTATTTGCTGTGGGGGTCGGACCGGACGTCGGCGACGGCAGTGATTTGGTGTTGTTTGAGCAACGCCAGAAACGTATCCATCTCGTGGTTGGAGTGACCGATCGTATAGATCGTCGATGGTGATTGAGAACTCATGATGGCTTCTTCCAAAACGGTCGCGATGATTTTGTGATGATGGCCTTGGAACTCTCGCGTCAGGCTAATGCAAAGCAGCATGTTGTCGCCACATGGGGGCCGAAGGGTCAGCGGCTTCTCGTTTTTGTTGGGAGATCGGTCGGCGTAACTTGTACAGATGACAGGATCAGTGATGCTCAAAGTATAGGGTTCATGGTTGTAGCGAAACGTGCCGCGAACTCTGACTCGGCAGGATTCCGGCTCGAGGGAAACTCGGAGTCGGAATTGCTGTGGGCGGATCAAGCAGAGCGATTGCCTCGGGGGTCGATTCAGAAAGTACTCCCGCGGGGCTCGGTCGTTCTTTTCCTCCGAAACGCCATACAGATCGCGTGGAAATTCCTCGAACAGTTTGATGGCATCGCCGATGCCGTTGGACACGAGTTGCCAGGTCGATGGTGATTCGCAAAACCAATTTTCGGGTTGGATCGAATCGTCGGCGTACTTCGTGAGAAAGACGTCGATCACGTCTCCTACACGAATCGGACGACCGGGACCGACGTGCAGTTCGTGCGGTTCCCACTCTCCGCCTTCCCGGTCACTGATGGGGCGAACCCAACCTCCCGGACGATAGGTCCCGTCGCCAGCATCCACGAGTTCGCGTCCGGCCACGCATCGACCATTGTATTTGTACGAATTGGCCAGGATGAGAATCCGCTTCCGCATGAGCGAGCCTCCGTCCAGAGACTTCGAGGAAAGAGCGTGTCAGTTGGGGCAGAGCCCTGGAACGATGGTGATCCGACTTTTCTTGAATGAACTTCAAAGAGAGACGTTTTTTTGCAGAGCGAAAGGCGACACTCAAAAATAATAGGGCCACGGCACACTCGTAAACACCGCTCACGCAACAGGTGCCCTGGCCTTGGCCCGGAAGAACCTGTCGATGTAGCGAACGTCGCGTTTGAGAGTCCGAGCCCGAGCGAACAACTTGAGAGCTTCGTCTTGCCTTCCGTCAAACCAAAGTTGGTGGGCATGGAGGAACACGAGGTCGCCGTTGTTGGGGTCGGCCTTGATCGCCTTGGCGAGTTGGTCAAGTTGGTCCTCGAGTGTGGCTTTCTTTTTGGGATAGAGGTCGCGACTGAGGTTAGACTTGGCGAGAGGGTAATTTTTCCAAGAGTCCATACCCCGGTGGATGGCCTCGACGGCGAGCAAGTATTGCCCCAATGCAAATCGAGCCTGGGCGAGGTGGAACCATGCGTCGGCGTTCTTGGGATTGAGTTCGGTCGCGATGCGGAAGCGTTGCAGCGCCAAGCCATATTCTCCCGAGCGGAAGACCCCGGCACCCAGGAAGATCTGTTGGTCGGATTTCTCTTGAGGGGTCAATGGGCGTTTCGGTTTTGGTTTCGGCTGCGGCCTCGGTTTGGGCATTGGTTGCTCGCCGCCAGGCTGCTCGCCGCCAGGACGAACGGGTGGGCGTGGTTTCGAAACGTCCTTGCCAGGAGGGAGCTTGAATCCGTCTGGATTTTCATTTGGATTCTGTCCGGGAGGTTGAGTCCTGCGACGAGGCTTTCGGTCCGGCGTCACAAGGTCCAAATCTACTCCGCGAGTGTCCCAAACTCGCTCCACACGTTGGTAACGATTTGGGTCCGAACGAGGAGCACCGCCGAAGCGTTCCTCGGGGACTCTTGGGTCAACCAGTTCGACTCGCGTGGGGGGTGGAGTGACGACCGTCACGGAAGGTTGCGCGACGATCACCCGCTCACGGACGAAGACAGGTGGGGGTAAATAGTGTCGAGAAAAGAAGCTGCGCCCGAATGAGCCTTGGATCGTCAACGGGCCACGGCGGTAACGAAAACTAATCCCGCCCCCGCCAATCAAAACTTGGGCGTTCGTCGTTTCTACGCAGAAGCAGCAGACCAATATCGCTGCCGTCCAAAGTCCTCGGGTCATGACAATCCGTCCTTCGGTTGTGGACAAGAGATGTCCGTGTTCTGGAGACTGACGCGAGAGGCATGGTCTCACGAACAAACTCGCTTCCCGCGAGTTGCCGGTCAAGAGAGGCTATTCCAGAATGGTCGCAAAGCGCAAAACTCATCCTTTATTATGATTATGGGAACCAATTCGACTCCCTGCAAGCAAGAATGGGTCGGCAACTTGCGTCAACGAATTGCCGCGCTCCAAAACAAAACAAAAACAAAACCAAAAACAAAAAATACCAAAGCGTCGTCGAGCCGACGCACTCCAAAAACACCAACCCGAAGCGCAAGCGAGGAGCTCTTACACCAACCTGAAGCGTAAGCGAGGAAATAGAAACTACCAAAGCGTCAGCTTCGCTGCCGCACTCCAAAACAAAACCAAAAACTTTCTGCACGCCAAACCCACCGAGGGAGATTCATTTGTGTCGACGTTTATCCACGCCGTTCAAGATTTCGTCTCCGCATACTACACCCAATCACCACAAGAGCTCCCGAAGGTCGCGCAGACGATCATCACAGAAGCCGACAACGTCAATCCCGAGGAATGCACGTGGGCGTTGTTGTCGTTGGTCGAGTTCACGCTCCAAGTTGCCGTGCCCCAAAAGATGATTGCGTCGTGGGTTTGCGGCTATCTGATGCTTCGTGGCGGGAGCACGTGGGTTGCTCTCGGTCCGTTGATGGAGTGTTTGCAAGAGGTCTTGCAGCACGGGGCCGAGTTCGTGCGCGAATGCCGTTCGGTGTTGGATGTCGCGCCCGAAGCGCCTCTGACGAAGCAGGACATCGAGCGGGCCACAGACGACATCGCCAAGACCAAGCCCGAACTTTTTTGGGCGTACACGTCGGTCATGCCGGTCCTTGGAGTGGCCTTGCCACTTGTCGATTATTTTCAAGAGGGCCGAGTCCTGTTGCGGTCGAACGAGCATCTGACGGTAGACTGTGAGAGCCTTAGAGATCATCAGGAACCGGTAAAAGACCTGGTCGCGATCCTCGAGCGGAAGGCGCAAGAGGATGCCGACGCCGTTCCCGCAGGAACGCGCGCGGCGAATGCCATCACCAAACTCGGCGAACTCGCCGCGACACCAGACACCGAAGTCGATGCCTTCGAAGAGGCCCGACAAGCCGTCGTTCGGGGATTGCTTTGTGTGCCTCTCCGCGTCCGCAACGCCGCCTTGCAACAACTTGCCGGGATCATTGAGAAGGCCACCCTTCGATACGTTGGTGAATTGATTTATGTGTGTGGGAGTATCGTGGAAACTGGCGGCGGTCCCGAAATCGCCCTGGACGTCGCGTTGGGGCGATTTCCGGAGATCCTGGACAAGACGAATGAGTTTCTCGAACTGTGTGGGGCAGCCGCCGAGTTGGACGGAAAGGAGGCGGACGAAATGGACGCGTTCGAAGTGGTCCAAACGTACGCTTCCCGAGTTCTGGAAAAACAAAAAGACGCCGATGCGGGTTGGCAGACGATAGGCAATGCGTCTTTGGGGATCATCGCGTTGTTGTCGCGGTCGGTCGAAGCTCGCCAACGCGTATGCCGTGACGAGGCACTTCCCCTAAGCGTGTCGCAAACGCTCGTGACTGGGGCTCCGCAAGCCAGCTTTCTGAGGAAGATGCTCCAGGTCCTCGACGACGAAGAATTGTTGATTTTGGCGCCCGAACAACAGCGTGGTTGGAAGGTGCAGATTCGGGGTGTGGCGGATAACTTCCAACTCCACATGTTGATCGCAGGGACTCTCGTTGGCGATCCTGAAGATGGATGGATGCCGGGACTCGTTGGCGTAGTCGGTCCTTCGGGCGAACCTCTAGATGCCCAGCCCGACAAGCCCCTCGACGCGCGGATGACAGGCGTTTCGCGATACCTTCCCTTCCAGGAGCGTCAGGTCGGGACGGTCTTCGGTCACTTGACTTTATGGCCCTGGCGCGGACTCCGGGCTG
>CAYYUU010000401.1:0-2156 GCA_964474955.1 uncultured Alcaligenaceae bacterium
CCTTCTTCGGCTTGGCTCCGTTCAAGATGCGGGCCACGGCCTCCTGGGCGAGCGCCAGCGCCTCGATCTCGTCCGCCGTCGCGTCGGACGCGACCCGCACTTCTCCCCGCCGTTTCCCATTGACCTGTATCGGCAGGACGATCTCGTCCTCTCCGGTGGCGTCAGAGATATAGGCGATGTGTTCACCGTCGGGCGACCACTTGGGATTTCGGTCATGAACGCCGGGCGAGGCCGTGAGGTTTCGCGTACGTCCTTTTTTGGCGGGTACGGTGAACAGGTCTCCCCGAGCCCAGAATAACGCTCGCTTGCCGTCGTTAGAGATTTCGTACGACACAATCTCCTTGGCGACGGAATGACGCTTCGGACGACTGCCAGGGAAGTCTTCGAGCACTCGAATCGGAACCTTCTTGATTTTTTGCGTTGCGAGGTCAAACCGATGGATGTAACCGGCGTGCTCGAACACGATTGCATCCGGCCCGAGCGACGGGAATTTGATGTCGAAGTCCGTGAACTTCGTCAATTCTTCCTTCTTCTTCGTCTCGGTGTTATACACATATAAATTAAATCGTTTGGCCTTGTTGTCGTCGGAGAGGTAATAAATCTTTTTCCCGCTCCACATCGGGATGGTGTCCTGGCCTTTGTTATCGGTGATCTTGGTCGTCGCCTTCGTCTTGAAGTCGTGGATCCAAATTTCGTCGGCCATCCCACCTCGATATCGTTTCCAAGTTCGGAATTCGCGGAACACTCGGTTGTAGGCAAGCTGGCCGTCTCCGGGCGAGAACGAACCAAAACCACCTCTCGGCAATGGGATCTGGTCCGGCAATCCACCGTCCTTGCTCACCAGATAGAGTTGTCCAATGAAGCTGTTCGGTTCTTTCATGCGGGATCGGAACAAGATCTGTTTGCCGTCGGTCGTCCAGCCCATCACGATATTATTCGGCCCCATCCGGTCGGAAATGTCATCGCGTTCGAGTGTCGCGGTGTAGGTCAATCGCTTGGGAACTCCACCCTCGGCTGGCATGACGTAAACTTCCGTGTTGCCGTCGTATTGGCCGGTGAAGGCGATCGTCTTGCCGTCGGGCGAAAAACGGGCGAACATCTCGAACCCGACGTGGCTCGTGAGACGTCTCGCGATTCCCCCCTTCGCGTCGACCGTGTACAGGTTCCCGGCATACGTGAAGACGATCTTGTCCTTGTGGATTGTCGGAAACCGCAGGAGCCGCGTCTCCTGTTGTGACCAGGCCAGGGTGGGTGCCAGGCACGCCAAAAGCAAACCGACCCACAGTTTGTAGCGCATCGATGAACCTCCCGTTTTCGAGCGACTCGAAATCGTGACACTCAGGCGTCACCAAATGACAGCTGGGCGTCACTGCTGATTGTTGGTACGTGAGATATGTTAGGCAAGAAGGGGAGGCTTGTCGAGGAGATGGTCCAAGTGCCACGGCGCACCTGCTCTCATTTGGACCAGAGTTTCCGACCGGTTCATTCCCGCCCCGCTTTCCAAAACTGTTTCTGGGCTCGTCAACGAATAGGCCATCTGGTTTGTCTTTGTTTTTATTTTGGATAGCGGCACCTCGCTGCCGCTTTGGTAGTTTCGGATTCCTCGCTTGGGCTTCGGGTTGTTTTGTTTTGGAGTGCGTCGGCTCGACGCCGCTTTGGTAGTTTTGTTTTTGTCTCTGGTGTCGTCAATCTTTCACTCCAACACGAGGGCCGGACAATGATACATTTCGGATGCCCAAACCGACATCCAAAAGCGTCTCCAAGACGTAAACTTCTTTTCTCTTTTCCGTGTCGATGCTAGAATGCGACACTCCACCGGTGACTCCCGCACAATGCTGTTGGGTTTCCGTTTTATCTTGGCCCTAACTCGAGGTAATTGACCTTGAAGAAAGGAGAATGGTTGGAGCGCCAACGACTGAGGCCGTTGGCAAAATTACTCCACCGCATCTTGAATCGACGACAAACTCATCTTTTCCTATCCGCCTGCCTCCGGCGTGTTTGGGCATTGCTTCCCCACGATCTCTACCGGGAAGCCATCGAAATCAATGATCTATACATCGACGATCCATTTTTTTATGTCTCCGAGTTACTCGAAATTTGGTCTGCTGCTGAACTCGAATTCTATGAAGGGTTGTGGGTAAATCCACATCCTGCTT
>CAYYUU010000401.1:2166-6792 GCA_964474955.1 uncultured Alcaligenaceae bacterium
GGTGCTGTGGTGAGGAATTAGAGGACGGTATTGCGGCTGAGGAGGAAGCAATTGCGACTCATGGTTTTCTGGACGGAGTGAAGTGGGCCGTCCAAAGACCCTCGTATTCCGCCGCTAAAGCTGCTCTGTACGCGCAATCCCTTGCGGTATGGGCTGCCAAACCAGACCAACGCGAAACGAGTCGAGCGAAGGAACGAAATGCCCAATATGTCATCCTGGAAGACATGGGAATCGCGTCGGAAAACGGCACTCCCGCAGCCACACCAAGTAGCCCGCACTTCGAGGATCCCGCCCTCCTGCAAATCGCCTCACACATCCACACCGCAAACCGATTTGACAAAATGCCCATTTTGGCTGACGCGCTCGAAGAAGCTGGATGTCGTGATGACAATGTGTTGTCACACTGTCGCGGGAACGCGCCACATTATCGTGGTTGCTGGGTCGTGGAAAGAATTCTCGGAAACGGATGACCGTACGTGGGAGGAGTGAGAAGACAGTGTAAGGGTGCACCCCCGGATGTGCGAATTTGTTTTTCACAAGCCTGAAGCGCGAGCGAAGGCAAATAATCGATCCTTCGCTCGCGCTTCCGGCTCATACCGAAACTCCCAAATCCCAGAGTTGTCTCCACGGTCAACGATTCGAGAAAACCCCCGAGGAAATCGTTGCCCGGAACGATCATCGCGGATACAGTGGAAGGATTGAAATCTTATAGACCTCTCCGTACCGAAAAATCTTGAAAGGGAGTCGTTCATGTTGAATTTGAACCGACGTGAGTTTCTTCAGGGCTCTGCGGCCTTGGCCGGTGCTGCAGCGTTGGGTGGTGTGAATGCCATCCAGGCGGCCCAACAGCGAGGCAGCGCGAACGACCGCTTGCGTGTCGCCGTCATCGGAGTGAAGGGCCGCGGCAACAGCCACGTCAGTGGTTTTGCCGGTCGACACAACTGTATCGTCACTCACATCTGCGACTGCGACGAAGGCGTCATCAACCGAGCCATGCGATCCGCAGCAGGCCGAGACGGCAATCCGCGACCGACGTACGTGAAAGATCTCCGTCGGATCATGGACAACCCCAACATCGACATCGTGAGCATCGCGACGCCGAACCACTGGCACTCTCTGGCGGCCATTTGGGCCATCCAAAGCGGCAAACACGTTTATGTCGAAAAGCCCGTTTCTCACAACGTTTGGGAAGGCCGTCGGCTCGTCGAAGTTGCCCGCCACCACAACAAGGCTTGTCAGGCCGGCACACAAATCCGATCCAGCCGCGGTGTGCAACAAGCCATCGCCTGGCTCCACGCCGGCAACCTCGGTCGCGTCAAGGTCGCCCGTGGTTTGTGCTACAAGCCACGCGGAAGCATCGGCCAAGTCGGCCCGCAAGGCGGCGAGATTCCCAACTCCATCGATTACTCGCTCTGGTGTGGTCCGGGTCCCGAACAACGCCCCATGCAACGTCGCCGTCTACACTACGATTGGCACTGGACTTGGGACTTCGGCAACGGCGACTTGGGCAACCAGGGTATCCACCAAATGGACATCGCTCGTTGGGGTCTCAACGAGTCGACGGTCTCGCCGAAGGTCTTCAGCCTCGGTGGTCGCTTCGGATATGAGGACGACGGCCAAACAGCGAACACTCAAATGTGTGTGTTCGACTACGGTCAATCACAATTGATCTTCGAAGTCCGCGGATTGCGAACGAACGCGTACAAAGCTCTGCAGAACATCGGCGGTGCGAAGATTGGCATCATCTTCCACTGCGAAAACGGCATCATGGTCATCCCGAGCTACGCCAGCGCAACCGCCTACAATCTCGATGGTGAGGTCGTTCGCCGATTCAATGGTGGCGGAGATCACTTTGGCGACTTGGTGGCCGCCATCCGAAGTGGCCGACACCAAGACCTCAATGGTGAAATCTACGAAGGCCACATTTCGAGCGCGCTGTGCCACCTAGGGAACATTAGCTACAGACTTGGCCAGGCTACGCCATGGAACCGCGCTCGTGGTGGTTTCCAAGATAACGAGGCCGCGTCCGAGACGTTCGAGCGAATGCGATCGCACCTCAGCGATAACAACGTCCCGGTCAACAACGGGAACTGCACGGTTGGGCCGGTTCTCAACCTCAACCCGCAGACCGAACGGTTCCTCAACCACGACCGAGCTAACCAATTGCTCACGCGAAACTATCGTCGTGGGTTCGAGGTTCCGACGCAAAATAGTTAACGTTCGGCACGCGAACTGACCAAGTGTGGTTCCTCGCCCTTCGGCGACGACACTACACCAACCGGAACACCTGGGCCTTGTTCCTCTTCTTTCGATTGGGAACAAGGCTCATTTTGTTTGAGACCAGCATGCGGGAAGTGATACTGTTGACCAAGTATGCCGGCGCGATACCCCATTGCATACCCCGAGTACCACGCCAAACCTGGCAGTAGGAACGTATATCCCATCGTGCATAAATACCACGGGACGAGAATTGCAGAGAAGGGATCGGCCGACAACCAACTCCCCACATACGCACTCAATAAAATGGCGGCGAGATAGCCAATCGTCGCGAGCACAACAGCTGGAAATATTCCTCGGGACATGCGACGGTACTCCACAGGATTTTTTTTACATTTTTTTCCGCCCGAGTCCTTCGCCATCCGCTTATTCACGTTGAAGAGCCCGTCCGCGCACAACGAAAACAATCAAGCGGCGCAGGACGGTCCTCCCCCTCATGGGAGTCAGACTCCCCGAGCAAGCTTCGCGGTGAAAGGGAAGCAGTAGGTGATTCTTGGTGAGTGACGGACTTGGTGCGTGGGCCTGATTTTTTTCACGAGGGACAGGCTCGCAGGTCGAGAGGATAAACCATTTCGTAATTTTTATATCCCCACACTCAAACAACTCCGCAAACGGTCGCTATGCCCCTCACTTCGCAGGAAAAAAAATTGGAAATGGTACCGCCGTCGGTGTGTGTCTCGTTGTCGATGTTTGGATTTGGTTGAGAATTTGTAGGTCCACGCGGCTCGCGTGGACCTGGGCTTGTCTGAGTTTTCTTTCGGAATCCCCGAACCGCGTGTAACTACGAGTATCCCAACACTCCAAGCTTCCGATCACCCTCACCGATGTTGGCGAAAACAAAAAATCCCCCGAAGGCCAGAACTCTGACCCACGAGGGATGATGGGAAATGACTGTGATTTCGCGGGAGTTATTTTCCTTGGACGACGATCGACCGGGCAACGTTGATTCCTTCCTTGACGTCATACATCACCATGACGCGATGACCTTGTTTCAGGTCGTCCATCGATATGCGTCGTCCAGCTTTTCGGATGATAGTCTTGGGGCCGATACGAATGGCGACATTTTGCTCGATGGGCGTTGCCACCATAATGGTTGCTGTCGAAATATATGTAGCGCTGATCGTTCCTTCGATGACGAGCGGGGGATCAGTTCTGTTTGCGGATTGCGAGGCCATCGTTCCCGCATTGAGCTGAGCAGGAATTGCGATCAGAAGTGCGACGGCGAACAATCGAGTGGTCAATGTAGTAATCATGGAGCCTCCATGTTGGACTTGGATCAACGACCAACATCACAATAATGTTTGGTCTCACGGCTCTTTCCATGAAGCAGATGCCGTACCATTCACGCAATGACATTGGGAGTTCGATAGATTTTCTCGGATATCCGGCGAGCAGATGGATGAGACGTGTTTGCAATGGGAAAGTGTTTGCACGAAGTCTTGGAAAGAACTTTCTCGCCAAAAAGAAAATGGGGAACGTTCGGATACAACGTGCCGGGAGACCTCCGAAACGAAGAAACTCACCAGGCACGTTCCACCTGGGGCGTGACTTAGTTGAGACTCGGTTCGGGAATGGATGGTGGTTTGAGGTGGTGCCAGAGTTCGTCGGCAGGAACTTCGAAGAGGGTTTCGCCATCCGCCGGAGTCAGGCTCCATGCTCCAGAGCCTATCTCTTCTTCGAGTTGTCCAGGGCCCCAGCCTGCGTATCCGGCGAACAGACGAAGACGCTCCAGTTTTTTGGGGTCAAGCTCTTTGATGTCTTCGAGATAGGTCGCGTCGGCCATGAAAATGTTGGGGGCAACCGGGGATGGTTCGTCGTCGGTGGTTCCGGACCAACTTGCGAGCCCGTGCAGCAGAAACAGCCCCTCCGTTTGGCAAGGGCCACCCGCGTACACGGGATACTTCAAACCCTCGACGGGGACCGGACGGTTGACGACGAGACCGAACGCGCCTTGCTCGTCGTGTTGGATGATCAAAACAACGGATTGTCGAAAATTTGGGTCGAGTAACGACGGCTTCGCCACAAGAAATGACCCGCTATAAAAAGCCATATCGTTTGCACCTCCTATTTTCAACTTACCAGGGCAACCGGGACAGGTCCATGTTTCCGCCGCTGAAAACGACAACGACACGCAAGAGGCCAGTGAGGGATCGGAAAGCATCACTCAACACGGCCGCCAAGGGGACAACGCCACTGGGCTCGACGACCAACTTCATCCGCTCCCAAACAAGCCGCATGGCCTTGATGATTTCCTCGTCCGAAATGGTGATGACGTCCTCGACCTTGTCACGGATGATGGGCCAGGTCTATTCTCCGGTACTCGTCAACACCACATCGGCAATCGTGTTT
>CAYYUU010000402.1:0-6774 GCA_964474955.1 uncultured Alcaligenaceae bacterium
ATTCCGCGTATTGGTTTTCGGTATTTTGAGCGAATTATTTTGCCGCCCAGGGAGTGTTTAATCCAGGCCATACGCTTTCCGATCGATGCCGAGTAAATCCAAGACTTGCTCGGCGGCTTCGGAAACTTCGTCATGAAACCGTTGGATCTCTTGACCGAACTGATCAAACAAACGGTGACGTCGATGACCTTCGAGCGATTGCAAAATCAACGCCGGCTGTGGGGGCACTGCTCCCGCGACCTTCCGGATACAAACGCAGACTCTCCAAACCTTCTTGAGCCATGCGCAACCGAACTTCTCGTTCGAGTGGATAAGGACAGCCAAACCCAAAAACTGGGGAGACACCAACTGACGGAAATACTGGACACCCTACCCAAAACTCGCCCGAAACGCCTCCAGGTGTGTCGCCAGAAATTCCTTCAACTCCGCACGATGCAAGTGCTCTTGCCGGAGGAATCGCAAGACAACCGTATCGATGTCTTCGAGGTGGTCTTGCAAGACCGGTGTGTCGCCGAACTTGTCGAACTGGCTCAAGTTGAATTCGCAAATGGGTCCGATGAACCAACATTCGAGCGCATCGGGTATCTTAGTCCGACACATGCCCAAACTACGAGTGATCTGCGGGAAGCGAGTCGAAATGGCGTCTCGAGTGTCCCATTTTATCAACACTTTCGGATCGATCTCGCGGACGACGTCGAGGAGCTGCGGCAACAACTGCCGGTCCCACTTTGGTTTCTTCCCACCACCGAATCCCTTTTCGCCGAGGTGCCATTTTTCGCCATCGACTTTCCACGGCATCCAGTCTTCGGGTTTCTTCTCCATGTTGCCGATAGCTGCCTGAAACGCCTCGGCGGCTTCATTCATGAACTTGTGAAACTCGGGCGTGTCGATCTCTTCGAGTTTGTGAGCCAACACCGCAACTTCTTGCCACGGTCCTTTGCGGTTCGCGACCAGGACGCGCGAGCCGTCGCCATAGGCTTCGATACCCTCGGTCTCGTTGAGCGTTGGGATCGCGAGTCGCTCGCTCAAATCTTTCTGCTTGAACGTGTTCCGTCCCACGCGAAACACCAACCGCGCGATCCATTCTTGTCCTGTGTGCATGTGAACAAACCACCCTCGCGTTTTGACCTTTGCGGCGATCTCGATGATGCTTCGATGGTTCCAATTCGTCTCGCCAAACTCTCCAAGTTTGTGCACATGCTTGTTCACAAAGTCCAGGATCTTGCCTTCCCATTTGCACGGCTTGCCGCTGTGCGAAAGCCGTTGTTCGGTGTGCCACAAACGCCCGTCGGTTTCCCAGGGCATCTTGACGTCTTTGGCGAGTTCTTCAAGGACTTCATCGTCCTCATCTGTTTGTTGGGCTTGTGGATCGTAGATTTCTCGAACGACGTGCGGACCGGCAGCGAGGACATCTTTGAGGATAGCCCCGGTGTGCGATTCCTTGACCGCGGCGACTTGTTCCGGAGTTCCCTCGGCAACGATGATGCCGCCTTGGCTGCCCGCTTCGGGTCCCATGTCGATGACCCAGTCGGCGGTCTTGATGACATCCAGGTTGTGTTCGACGACAATGACAGTGTTTCCGAGATCGACGAGTCGGTTCAGCACGATGAGCAGCTTCCGAATGTCGTCGAAGTGTAATCCCGTGGTGGGTTCATCGAGTAGATATATTGTGCGACCAGTGTTTGGTCGCGCCAACTCCGCTGCGAGTTTGACACGCTGGGCTTCCCCACCGGAGAGTGTCGGAGCGGGTTGTCCAAGCGAAACATAGTCGAGCCCAACGTCCGAGAGCGTCTGGAGAATTCGGCGAATCTTCGGCAAGTTCTCGAACAACTCCAACGCTTCGCCGACCGACATGTCGAGCACTTCGGCGATCGACTTCTCGCGAAATCGGACGGCGAGTGTCTCGGGATTGTAGCGAGTCCCATTACAGACTTCGCACTCGACCCAGACATCAGGCAGGAAGTGCATCTCGATTTTTTTCTGGCCGTTGCCCTCGCACGCCTCGCAACGTCCGCCCGGTTTGTTGAAGCTGAACCGCTTGGCCTGATAGCCTCGCACTTTCGACTCGGGCAACTGAGCATACAACTTGCGGATGAGTTCGAAGACTCCCGAATACGTGGCTGGGTTCGAACTTGGAGTATTGCCGAGCGGGTTCTGATCGACGTTGATGACCTTGTCGATTTGTTCGAGTCCGAGAATCTCGTCGTGTCCGCCAACCACAGTGCGTGCCCGGTTGAGTCGGCGTGCAAGTGCTGCGTGCATCACGTCATGAACGAGCGAACTCTTGCCCGAACCACTCACGCCTGTCACTGCGATGAATGCCCCAAGCGGAAACTTCACGTCGATGTGCTTGAGGTTGTTGTGTCGTGCCCCAACGACGGTCAAGAAGTTTGTTGGCGGATGTTCTGGTTCGATGCGGCGATTCGTTGGAACACCGATCGCCTCTTTGCCCGAGAGATATTTTCCTGTCAACGACGTCTTCGCCTTCTGAATCTGCTTGAGCGTCCCCTTTGATGTGATCTGTCCGCCATGAATTCCGGCTCCGGGTCCGAAGTCGAGCAAGTTGTCGGCGGCTTCGATAATCTCCTTGTCGTGTTCGACAATTAAGAGCGTATTTCCCAAATCGCGGAGTCGGTTCAACGCACCGAGCAGTCGCCGGTTATCTCTTGGATGCAGCCCGATGGTCGGTTCATCAAGCACATAAAGAACCCCCGTCAAACCGCTCCCGATCTGGCTTGCGAGACGGATTCGTTGAGATTCACCTCCGGAGAGTGTCGGCGTCTTGCGGCTTAGCGTCAGATAATCCAATCCCACGTCCACCAGAAATTGCAGGCGGTTTTGGATTTCGCGCAAGAGTTCTCCGGCAACTTGTTTCTGGGATTTATTGAGCTTGAGTCCCTTGAAGAACTTGAGCGTCTCGCCCAGAGGAACGCCGCACAACTCGCCGAGTGTCTTGCCTTCGAAGCGACACGCCGACGCATCATGACGCAATCGCGAACCCGAACACGTCGCGCAAGCCACTTCGCTCACGATGCTGTCGAGCTTGTGCCGGTAGACAAAACTCACGCGCGATGCCTCATCGATCGCGGGCATCAATCCCTTGTACTGAAACTTGAACGTTGCAGGCGGCTTGTCGTCATTCTTCTTGCGTCGCGAGTTCTTCTTCGCAGGAGCCAACGCGATCCAATCGTCACCCGTCCCGGCCAAAATGGCTCGTTGATGTTGCGGTTCGAGATCTTTGTAAGGTGTCTCCAACGAAAACCCGACGTGGTTGGCCAGAGCCTCAGCAAACTGGAGAAACGGATTGTCTTTCGTCAGTTCGGGCCACGCGGCGATAGCTCCATCACAAAGCCGCAAGTTCACATCACGAATTAAGACGTTCGGATCGGCACCGCGTTGGAACCCGAGACCTTCGCACGTCTTGCACCAACCGATGCTGCTATTGAAAGAGAAGTGATGCGGCGTCAACGGCTCGTAACTACGGCCGCACTCGTCGCAAGCGTAATGCTGACTATATCGATCCACTTGCCATTTCGGTTCTGGCTTGTCGTCATCGACAATGGCAACGTGTAGATCCCCTTTTCCCAGATCTAACGCGACCTCGACCGAGTCGGCAAAACGAGTTCTTTGATTCGACCGAACGATGAGCCGGTCAACCACGACTTCCACGTCGTGCTTTCGGCGGTGGTCGATGTTCGGCGGTTCTTCGACGTTATACGATTCGCCGTTGACGCGTATTCGCATGAAACCGGTTCGCTGGAGTTCGCCCCAGAGCGTATCGTAAGAACCTTGGCCCTTTCGTTCGACGGGTGCCATGAGATAGAGTTTTGTCCCTTCGGAGAGGGACATAATTTTCTCGATGATCTCGTCGGCGGTTTGTGTGCCGATGGGAATGTTGCACTTGGGACAATACGGTTGGCCGAGTCGGGCATAGAGAATTCGCAAGTAGTCATAGATTTCGGTGACGGTTCCGACGGTCGAACGCGGGCTCTTGCTTGTAGTTTTCTGCTCAATGCTGATGGCCGGTGACAGCCCAGTGACATTCTCGACCTTGGGCTTTTGGACTTGGCCGAGAAACTGCCGGGCATAGCTCGAAAGCGATTCGACATATCGCCGCTGTCCCTCGGCATAGATCGTATCGAGAGCCAGCGAACTCTTGCCGGAACCGCTCGGTCCGCAACATATGGTCATCTGCTCACGCGGAATCTTGACGTCTACTTTTTTGAGGTTATGTTGTTCCGCACCCTGAACGGTGATGTCGGTCAACAACTCTCGGCGATTTGACTTTCGTTTCCGCACATGTCCGTTGGACGATGCTTTGCCTGCCCGGACACTGCTTGCCAACGGCCCTTCTAACAACGCCTTGCCGGTGTGCGACTCCTCGCACTCTGCCACGACTTCGGGAGTGCCCGCGCAAATGAGTTGTCCACCACCCGCACCACCTTCGGGACCGAGATCGATCAGCCAATCGGCGGTCTTGATGACGTCGAGATTGTGTTCGATCACCAGGACAGTATTTCCGGCTTCAACGAAGCTATGGAGCACTTTGAGTAACTTGCGGATGTCTTCGAAGTGTAGGCCGGTCGTCGGCTCGTCGAGCACATATAGAGTCTGACCGGTCCCACGTTTGCAAAGTTCGCGAGCCAGCTTGATCCTTTGAGCTTCCCCTCCGGAGAGCGTTGGCGATGGTTGGCCGAGCTTGAGGTAATCGAGCCCGACGTCGTGAAGGGTCGTCAGCATGTGATGGATCTTGGGGATGTTCTCAAAGTGCTCGATCGCCTCCAGGATGTCCATGTTTAGGACGTCATGAATATTTTTGTCTTTGAAGCGAATCTGCAACGTCTCACGGTTAAATCGTTTCCCCTCGCAGATGTGACAGGTCACCCACACGTCGGCCAGAAAATCCATCGCGAGCCGGTTCGAGCCATTGCCCTCACACGCCTCACATCGTCCACCTGGTTTGTTGAAGCTAAAACGTCCCGGCTTATAACCGCGAGCCTTTGCCTCTGGCACCTGCGCATAGAGCGATCGTATCTCGTCGAAAACCTTAATATATGTAGCAGGGTTCGAGCGCGGCGTCCGTCCGATTGGTGATTGATCGATGTTGATGATCTTGTCGATATGATCGACTCCGAGAATACAGTCGTGGTCGCCGACCTTGCCGTTTCCGTTCCCATTCTCTTCCTCGTCACCTCGCTTGTTGTAGTGTTGGCGGAGGGACTCCTTGAGGATGTCATTGACGAGCGACGACTTGCCCGAGCCACTAACTCCGGTCACACAAACGAACACACCAAGAGGTATATCCACATCTATGTTTTTGAGGTTGTTATGTCGGGCGCCTTTGATGGTGAGCTTTTTCCCATTGGGCTCGCGACGAATTTCGGGGACTTCGATTTGCTCTCGACCGGACAGATATTTCCCCGTGAGACTTTTCTTGTTCTTGAGGATGTCTTTGTAAGAACCTGCCACTACGACTTCGCCGCCTCGAATCCCAGGACCTGGGCCGAAGTCCACGATGTAATCGGCGGCCCGCATCGTCTCTTCGTCGTGTTCGACAACAACGACCGTGTTTCCCATGTCGCGAAGGCGTTCGAGGCTAATGAGCAACCGTTCGTTGTCTCGCGGATGTAGGCCGATGCTGGGTTCGTCCAATATATAGAGGACACCCACGAGTCCGCAGCCAATCTGTCCTGCGAGCCGAATACGTTGAGCTTCGCCTCCTGAGAGCGTCGGCGCGGTTCGATCCAAGGTGAGATAGTGCAATCCGACATTGAGCAAAAATCCGAGTCGTCCGCGAATTTCCTTGAGTAACTCCGCAGCGATAATTTGTTGAACTGGCGAAAGTTGATGTTCAAGATCACCCGTCTCCGGATCGAACCACGCAGCGAGATCACCGATAGGCGTCGCGCAAGATTCGATAATGGTCTTATCACCAACCCGTACGGACCGGGCCTGAGCGTTGAGGCGTTGTTGATTACACGCTTGACAGGGGACGACACGCATATATTTTTCTAGTTGCATGCGTCGTGGTCCGGCGGCCGTCTTTTTGAAGCTACTCATGAGTTGTGGGATGATCCCTTCCCACTTATCGCCGTGTTTCCAAATTTTGCCGCCTCGTTGTTTCCACTCGAAAGTTATGTGTTGATCCCCCGAACCATGTAGCAATATATCTTTGTGTTCTTCGGAGAGGTCCTTCCACTTCTTCTTCACGTCGATGTCGAAGGCTTTGGCGACTCCTTCATAGATATGCTTCCGCCAACGTCCCATTCCACGTAATGCACCAACGAGCGGAATGGCTCCGTTGTACATACTTTTCGACGTATCGGGGATCAATAAGTTGGGATCAAAAGTGTATTGCGTCCCCAGGCCATCACATTCGGGACACATACCTTGAGGGCTATTAAAGCTGAATAGCTGCGGCGTGGGCGGCTCATAACTCTTCTGACATTTCGTGCACGCATACTGTGCTGACAACAAGATGTCATCGTAAACGGTGTCTGGCTTCTCGTCTTCATTGTCGCCGGATTGTGCGGCCTTCTCGACGGCAACGATGACGCTTCCTTCACCGAGCGACAACGCTTGTTCGACGGCTTCGGCGAGCCGCGCACGAGACTTCTTGTCATTCTTCAAGCGGTCAATGACGATTTCGATGTCGTGCTTGATGCGTCGATCGAGTTTGATGTCTTCGCTCAATCGAAAGACGTGTCCATCGACGCGAGCCCGGATAAAACCACGCCGCAGGATATGTACATGCTGAGGTTGCAACTGGCCGGA
>CAYYUU010000403.1:0-6763 GCA_964474955.1 uncultured Alcaligenaceae bacterium
TTGTTTCCGAACCCGTCGAGTTCTTGGCGGAATACCGTTGCTTCGTTGTCGAAGGAGAAGTCGCGACCACTTCGCCCTACATGAGTTTTGGCCGTCCCAATTGGCGAGCGTATGGACTGGGTGGTGAGAAGGCGGTCGCATCGCAGCACGTCCTCGCATTCTGTGACAGGCTGGTGTCACAGTGCCCCTTTGAACTGCCACCGGGTTTCGTCGTCGATGTGGGACTGATCGAAGATCGTGGATGGGCCGTAGTCGAATTCAATCCCGCGTGGTCGAGCGGAATACTCGGAGCTGAACCAAAAGGTGTGTTACGTGTGTTGGAACGGACCTGTCGAAGCCGAGAGAATCTCACGGAACTCGATCGGCGTTGGGTGGTTGAGCGAAATACAATCGGTTCCGAGTGATGATCTCGGCCAAGTTTCTTGCTTCTTCATCCGGTGATGGTTCCAATGACGAAAACGACATTTTCTGTACACTTTTTGGAGAACGACCATGAGAAACCGACGATGGTTCAGTTCCGCAGTCGTGCTGCTCGTTTGTAGTTTCATCGCAGGTTGGGTGGGGCATAGTTTCTTCCAATCAACGCCATCCCAAACTTGGGCTCACGGAGAAAAAAACAAGCAACCTCCGGCAAAACCGAAACCCTCGTTCGATGGGCTCCGCGTGCCTCCGGAAGATGGAAAGTTGCGGATCATTGCATTCGGCGCACATCCCGACGATTGCGAAATCCGAGTTGGTGGAGTCGGCGTGAAGTGGGCCGCGCAAGGCCATCATGTGTTGTTCGTATCCGTCACCAATGGAGACATCGGGCATTGGAGGATGGCAGGTGGGCCACTCGCGCTGCGTCGTCTCGATGAGGTCCAGAAGGCAGCGAGGGTGCTCAAGATTCATACTCATGTGATGGACATTCATGATGGTGAGTTGGAGCCAACTCTTGAGAATCGAAAGAAAATTACACGTCTCATCCGTCGGTGGAACGCCGATATCGTCCTCTCACATCGCCCCAATGATTACCACCCGGATCATCGTTATACGGGTGTACTTGTTCAAGATTCGGCGTTCATGGTGACGGTTCCGTTCTTCTGTCCAAACGTTCCGTGCCTCAAAAAGAATCCCGTATTCCTGTTCTACACGGATCGATTCCAGCGACCGAATCCATTTCGGGCTGATGTCGCTGTGAATGTGGATGATGTGTTGGATCAGAAGTTGTTGGCTCTCGATATGTTGGAGTCGCAATTTTTCGAAGGTGGGGCGTTGGGGGCACGAGATTTGATTCCCAAAACAGAAAAAGGCAAACAAGCCAGGAGAGCCAAGCTTCGACAAAAGTGGAAAGACCGATTCCGAACCACGGCGAACAAATACCGAGATCGGCTGATTCAGATATATGGAAAAGAAAAAGGCTCCAAGATACAGACGGCAGAAGCGTTTGAACTATGCGAGTATGGCCGACAACCAAAGATGAGTGAGCTGCTCAAGCTGTTTCCGCTGAAGTAGTAGGCACACTCCGTGTGCCGTTGTCTTTGTTTTTTGTTTTGTTTTGGAGTGCGGCAGCGAAGCTGACGCTTTGGTACTTTGTTTTTGTTCTGGAGTGCGGCAGCGTGCTGCCGCTTTGGTATTTTTGTCTTTGTCTTGGTTGTTCGGCTCTTCCAACTCACACACTCCAACACAAAATCCGGACCCCAATAATTTTCGCGTTCCGAATATCTCTCTGACTTTTTCCACCCAGTATCAACAACACCAATACTCAATTAGTTTGGTATAAACTTCGGTCCCTCGCTGGAGTTGTTCCAACGATATCCACTCGTCGTGAGTATGAGCTTGGGCTATATCCCCGGGCCCGAGAACGACAAGGTGCTTCATGTTCGTGAGAGCTGTGCCGTCGGTGCCATAACAAACAGTCCGCGGGATAGTCTGTCCGGTGACTTGTAACATCTCCTGGATAAACGGCGACTTGGGATCCGTATATAACGGCTTGTTCTTGGCGGGAACAGTGAACTCCAGACCACATCGCTCGGCGGCTTGCCTCGCACGTTCTAGCAACACCTCGGGATCTTGTCCCGGCATGGGGCGATAATAGACAGTGCATACACTCTGTGGAGCCTTGATGTTTACGGCGTGCGTGTGGTCATTGATGCCAATGTTCCAACTCACTGTCGGAGGATCGAATTCGTCGTTTTGCCACTTGGGATCAGTTTCAGTCTCGTCATATATGTTTTTCATCTCGACAAGAAAAGGAATCATGGCCAAGTTCGCGTTCAGCCCTTCTCGTGTACTCGAGTGAGCCGATTTCCCCCGCGAAACAGCACGAAATCCGATGGTTCCCTTGTGCGCGTAAACGACTTGCATCATCGTCGGCTCACCAATGATTCCCTTGGTCTCTCCTTCGACCATCTCACGATAGAGGTTGGACCGTTCGACGACAGTGCGAACTCCGCCGTATCCAACTTCCTCGTCAGCGGTACAAACAAAATATAATGGGTGCTTGAGTTTCACCGAGGCAGTTTGTTCGATGGCTGCCAACATGCAGGCAACCGAACCTTTCATGTCACAACTCCCACGACCATAAAGCCGTCCATCCTTCACGGTTGGTGTGAATGGCCCGTGGTCTTCGAACAACCAATCATTTGCGGGCACAACATCCGAATGCGAAAAGTGGGCCATGCCCCCGAGCCCCTCGCCGCGCTTGCCGAGGATGCTGACTTTCTCACCACCGTTTTCGTCCTGGTAGGTGATGCGTTCGGTCACAAAGTCGAAACTCCGGAGGACATCTTCCAGATAATCGGAGATCTCTCTATTCGATAAGTGACTGGTCGATTCATAGGCCACCAGGTTTTGGTTATACGCCAAGGCATCCATGAGAAGACTTTCTTGTAAAGATTCATTCGTGGAACAATTTCAAAGACCAAACACTTTTCGCGGAGCGAAAAAAACTTTCCCAACGCAACTTATCCCATCAACATCTTTCGCACTTTTTGACAAGCATAATCAATCTCTTCGTCGGTCATATCGATCGAATCGAGATGGATATATCCTTCGTCTGTGTGGTGCGCTCGAGCCACTACTGTCGGGTTCCCTTCGGCGAGTGCATCAGTTAATGATTCGGCAGTGTGCCCAGTGATTTTCGGGTTCGGTGTCAACCGTGTGCGCGAATAGGGACAACCATTCGGATCTGGGTCGACATCGAGTCGTAATCCGGGAATGTCGGAAAGGTTATCGAGAATCCGCTGGACTTTGCGATCTTGTTCGGCTGTCCATGCGACCATGTCCTGGCTATCTCGATATTCGAGTGCGGCCATGGCTCCAAGGATGGCCTCCTTTCCGGCCTTCATCGGTCGCCCGATACCGTTATTCTGCATATACACAGCATCTACTAAAATCTTCCGCCCGGCCACGATTCCGCCCGTCGTAGAACAGAGGAACTTATGTCCACTCGTGATGACCAGATCCGCACCAGCAGCCACAAGTTCACGGAGTCGTTGATCCTGGGCAGCCGCGTCTACAATGATAGGTATGTTAAATTCACGAGCAAGTTTTACTACCTCCGGTAGTTTCACCCATCCATAACGAACTGTATGGTGAGATTCCACATGGAGTACGGCAGCCACATTTCCCTTATGCATTTCGTGACGTAGTTCCTCTGGGGAACAGCCATTAACGACGCCAACTTCGATCACTTGAGCACCGGCGAGGCGGATGGCCTGCGTCACGGGATGACCATAGTTGACGCAATGTCCCTTTTGTATCAACACGCGATTCGGCATGCCGTCGGTATCGGGAAGTTGGAGGATTTTGCCGAGGTCCGAGCCGGTCATGCACGCCGCGACGCCAAGGGTGATCCCGGCAGCCGTACAAGCCGTGACACATCCGCTTTCGGCTCCGGTCGTCGCCGCGATGACTCGACCCGCCGCAGCCTGCAACTCATCCAACACGAAGAAATGTTTGAACGATTCCGAAGCAACCTCCCGAACTTCGGGCAAGACAATCGCACCCGACAAGGCTGTCATTTTGCCGCAAGCGTTGATGACTCGCCGCAAGTTGTACTTTTCGAACAAGTCCATCTGATGGCTCTCCCAATGTCACAATGTAGATTCGTATTATTTTCCCTGAGGGATGAGTGTTCGACAACGGAAAAGATGGTATCCGCCTCAAGTAAGTTTCGCGAGTACCAAGCTCCCCCTTGAAATAGCGGCGAGAAACGTTTCCAATGAAACGGTATCGTTCCTCGCCGAAAACCACGACTTCCGGAAGCTCCCATGCAATGCGACATATTGATTCGTGGTGGAGAGATTATTGATCCGTCCCAGCAACTTCGGGGGACTCGCGACCTCGCAATCCAAGCGGGAAAAATTGTCGCGATTGCCGACCGACTCGCGGACGTCGAACCTCGTTGGACAATTGACGCTCGTGGACTCTACGTCGTGCCGGGGATGATTGATCTGCATGTTCATGCGTACCCTGCTTCGCCGTTTGGTCTCGAACCCGATCCACTATGTCCCGCGGGTGGAGTGACGACCATGCTCGATACGGGAACTGCGGGATCCTATAACTTTGTGGACTTCCGGCAGCAGATTATTGACCGCGCGAAGACACAAGTTCTGGGTCTCGTGAATCTATCGTGTATTGGATTGGTGAGCGGTCAACTGGGTGAGTTGATGGACCGCCGGTATGCGGATGTCGATGGAGTGTTGCGAATTCTCCGAGAGCACTCCGATGTAGCTGTCGGGGTGAAGATTCGTGCAGGTAAACATATTATTGGGGATTGAGAACAAGGCTGGGCCAACTTACGCGATGCTATTCGTGCGGCGCGGGAATCAAATACGTGGCTCATGGTCCACATTGGTGAATGTCCGATGTCGATTCCAAAACTGGTGGAGCAATTGGCGCCTGGAGATTGCATTACTCATTGTTTCAAGGGTGGGAGTACCCGTATCATCGATGATAGTGGACGAATCTGGGATGCAGTTCGAGCTGCCGTCAACCGCGGAGTGATTTTCGACGTCGGTCATGGCTTTGGGAGTTTTCAGTGGGAAGTGGCCGAAGCCGCTCTCGAAAACGGATTCGAGCCGACGACAATTAGCACAGATATTCACACACTCAATATACATGGGCCAGTGTATGATATGCCGACGACGATGAGTAAGTTCTTGCTGCTCGGTATTCCGTTGGAACGGGTTATCGAGATGTCGACCACACGCCCGGCCAAAGTGTTGGGTATGGAAAGCGAGATTGGGACGTTGAAAGTCGGAACACGAGCCGACGTTGCGTTGTTGGAAAAACGGGAAGGTCGATTTGTGTTTACGGATAGTTATCAACAAACGCGGGTCGGGAATGAATTGCTTATCGCAGCGTGTACAATTCGCCGTGGTGAGATTGTTCCCGGAGGCGGTGGACTCCGAATGCGGCATTTAGAAAACTGATTTTTTCTATGCTTGCGTCTCTCCAAAGAATAATTTTCGATGCCAACCGAACTGATGTCGGGGACGCATAACCGAAGAATCTAAATAAGAACAACCATAAGGGGAAGTGAAGCATAGAAACGCCGAAATTTCGGCGCCGAATGTGTCGAAACTTCGGCGCTCGGGGAAAATCGGGGTCAACGGCCTTCAGAGTCCACATCCTTCGAACTATATGTGCAACTAAACATCACTTTCATTTGTGGAAGTCCTTATTTAGCTTGACAAAAAGCTCAATGTTTCAATGCATAATTGATATTATGTAGCCTGAGGTCAATGTTTGCGTGAACTTCTCTCCTTTCTCAAATTTGTGTTTGTGTCTATCTGCGTAATCGCGTTGAGGTAAATTCATGAAACTATTTTATCAGTGCCACCTTACGATCCTCATTTTTCTTTTCACGGAACCAATTCAAGCGCAAAGTTTGAAGCTGAAAACCCGTTGGGCCGATCCGTCTCGAAGCATTCGGTACGGGATGAGCTTGAGTGCGGATGGAAAAATCCTCGCTATGGGAAGTTCAAAGAACACCATCAAATTGTGGAACCTGACCACTGGGAAGCTCCAAGCGACTTTAACAGGCCACAAATCCACGCCTGGGCAACTTCATTTTTCCTCAGACGGGTCGAAACTTGCCTCTGCGGATGAGACAACCGTTCGGGTTTGGAACTTGAAGACGGGAAAAGTGCTTCAACAAATGTCTGGCTGGTCGGCTTTGACCTTGAGCCCTAACGGGAAAATGATTGCGACTCCTTCAGACCCCCCAAATTACACTGTGAAAATCTATAATGCTCAGACCGGCAAACTCAGCCTTACTATTTCCGGCCACAAAAATGGTGCAACCGAAACCCTTTGCTTCTCCCCAGATGGCAAGACCTTAGCAACAGGCAGTGCGGATAAGACCGTTAGACTCTGGAACGCTGCGACCGGCCAACTTCAGCGAACGCTCAAAGGGCATCGGTGGTTTGTCAACGATGTCGAATTTAGCCCTTCCGGTGGCAAACTTGCCTCGGCGGCGAGCGACGGAACAGTGAAGCTGTGGGATGTTAAATCGGGAAAACTAGAAAAAACTCTGATTCATACGACGCGTAATGTTGTTGTATGTTCTGTGAGCTTCAGCCCAGACGGGAAACTGCTCGCTTCGGTCACCGAAGGAAGAACAGTGAAATTGTGGGATTCGAAGACAGGGCGGCACCTTGCGACCGTCCGACCTCAAGGACTTTCTTCAGGCTGGGTATTCTTCAGCCCAGATGGTCAGTTGCTCATTACGGCAGGCTCTAGCGGAAGGGTTGTGATTTGGAGCATCGATGTGTTT
>CAYYUU010000404.1:0-6761 GCA_964474955.1 uncultured Alcaligenaceae bacterium
TGGCGAATAATTCCAAAGGGTATGGCCAAAATGCGATCGTCCAGGGACCGGGACGCATCGACCTGGTCGATCGCAGCAACGTCAAACAACCCCAGTACCATGCCGTATGGAAACACACGCTCGTCGTCACGAAAGCCAAAATTCACACGGCCACCAAAGGGGAAAGGATGTATGACTTGCTCACGTTCAACGGAGAGGCCGGGTTCATCGACGATGCCCACAAGCAAGAATTACACGCCGACAAAATCCAAGTGTGGGTCGAACCGCCCGAGCGGGAAAATGCCGACGCCCATGAAAAACAGAAGAAACACAAATCTCTCGATGCCCCTAGACAACAACCCCACAAGCTGATCGCGTATGGGTCCGTGAACGTCAACTCGCCCGACTTGCATGTCGACAAATGTCACCAACTGCTCGTCCGGTTCCGCCGAGCCAAGTCTGACGAACTCCCAGGAGGTCAACTCCCAGAACTCGCCGACGCAGCTGGGCCATCGAAAATGCACGTCGTCCAGCGTCATCCAAACTTCAGTGGGCCAGGCATCCAGGTCGGGCGAGTTCGAGATTCCTCCGGTGAGAAAAAACAGAACGTCCACGGAGACACGGTGGGGAGAATCCCCCCAGCGGAAAAAGGCATTCACGAAAGTCTCGGAACCACTCGACGCCTGAAGCAACCCATCCACATGCAAGCCCAACGGGTCACCGTCGAAGTGGCCCGCAATGCCACCCAGAACCAACTCCAGGATGTGTTGGCCGAGGGGGAAGTCCGCGTTTGGCAAGCGCCCAGCTCTCCGAAGAAAAAAGGAGTCCGAATCCTCGGGGCCATCTTGCACCTGGTTCACAAGCCAGGCGGTGAAGTCCTGACGGTCTACGGAGATTCGAAAAAGCCCGCCGAACTGAAGCTGGACGAACTGGTTCTCGTGGGGCCAAAAGTCACGATCGACCAGGACGAGAACACGGCCAAGGTGGATGGCATCGGGGCGATGATCATGCCGAGCAATACGACTTTCGAGGGCGCTCGTCCGAGCAAGCCGGGGACGAAGCTCACGGTCCAGTGGACGCAGGACATGTTGTTCACCGGACGCGAAGCTCACTTCCGAGGAAGCGTCGTCGCCCACCAGGATGCTGCCGTCATGAAGTGCCAAAATCTGCGAGTGTCGCTGGATCGTTCGGTCTCGTTCAAGGAAGGCCAAGAAAAAGGCAAGGGGGCCAAGGTCGAGCGCATCATCTGCTTCAAGAAGGTCTACGTTGCCAACGTCGAGCGCGACCTCGACCATCCCAAAAAGAAACTCAAGCGTTACGAACGGTTACTCGCCCGCGAGCTTTCGCTCAACGACGACGAAGGGGGATTAAAGTCGCAGGTGCGAGCTTCCGGACCGGGACAAGTCATCTTGTTCCAAACCGGGACGGTCGCAATCACCCCCGACCAAAATAATCGCCAACCCCGCGGGCAGAACGGCAAGCAAGCCAACAACCGCTTCCACCGGACTCTCGTCCAGTACGAAGACACTCTGCTTTCGTACAAGAAAGGGACCACCCGGTACGCCAAATTCTTCGGCAACGTGCACGTATACCATGGACCGGCGGACCATCCCGAAACGCCAATCGACGCGACGAAGCTGAAGCCTGGCGAGATGTTTCTGCGGTGCGGCAACCTCACGATCTATTCGCACCCGACCACGGACAAGAAGACGAAGCAATACTTGTTTGCCGAAGACAAGGTTCGTTTCCGGACGGACAAAATCCAGGGACAGGCCGCCAGGATGAAGTACGACCAACAACGCCAAGTCCTTTTCCTCTACGGCCGAGGCGGGAACGTCGTGCTGTATCAGAATGCCCCTCGTGGACAGGAGCGAGGCATGATCCGCGCCGAGACCGTGCGATACGAACTGCAGACCGGAAAGTACGCGACCGAAGGGGTTGAGGAATTTGACCTGGGCAACATCAATTAGCGTTGAGAATTGCTTTTCGCTCCGCGAAAAGCAACGCTCAGAGAAATCACCGTTCCAGTGTCAGTCCGTTGTCAGTGGATAGCCTTGCTCCTTCCACCCACGGACTCCTCCGTCCATCGAGACCACATTCGTGTATCCCATCTTCTGAAGATTGTCGGCTGCGAGCGCCGAGCGAAAGCCACCTCCGCAATAAAGAACTAACGGAGCGCCCGTGTCGCTAAAATGCTTCTCGACGTCTCGCTCCAACACGCCCTTGCCGAGGTGGATCGCACCGGGCAAATGCCCATTGGCGTATTCGCTTTCTTCGCGAACGTCAATGAGGTGGAACGTCTCGCCTTGGTCGAGCCGTGCCTTCACTTCGTCGACGTTCGTCTCCCGAATACGAGTTTTTGCGTCGTTGACGATCTCCAAAAATCGTGGGGAATGGTTAGGGGCCATTTGTTGCTTTCTCCTTTCGAGTGGACCAATGATGTGACATGAGCACGGCGTCAATCGATCTTCAATGCCCGACAGGTATCCTCGTAGCTCTCTCCTAACTCAAGCGGCATGGCAAGATCGGCGTTCAACCAGAGGGGCAATGTCGGCAACGTCTCGCCAATCGCAAGCACATGGGACCACGTCTCGAAGACGTATTTCTTGCCCCGCTGAACCCACCGACAAGCAGCCGCATAAATCGCGGACGGCTGCTCACCCATCGAAGAATCCGTTTCATCGATCAATTCCAACAGGTCCGTATAAAGATTGAAATGCCGAGAGGTCACAATATCTACGATGACCACGGAAACGCCACTCTGCAACATGGCCTCGCACTTGTTGGCCGCGAACACGCGACGACTCTCCGGACGGTCCTTATTCGATGGGCTTACAATTTCAACGACCGCCACAACACGTCGATTCCGTTCGGTGTCGAATACTCGAACCTCGTACTCATCTGTCGCAAGCAGATCTTTCTCGACCGCAACGGTCGGGCTAGTGGGTTGATAGTTGGTCCCATGGGGGTTTATTCCAGCGAAGTGAGGTTCCTCGTTCTCCAATCCCGCGACATCAACTTCGATTTGTGTACCCAAGTGGACATGGGGACCAGCGACATACCGAGCCGGGAGAATCGGATTAAGTCGTTGGACAATCACCATGGGCCAGCCGCCATAAAAACTATCCCACGAAGTTTGATGGGACAAAGGTGGATGGAAATGGTCGCGAAGTGGCATGGCAAAGTACCTCCAAAGACGCGTCTTTCACATCCAGAATAGTCAGACACTCACGACGTTGCAAAGTCGGAAACTTTCTCTGCGAAGCCTATGAAGAAATTGGCAATGAGAGGCGTAGGGAGGACGAATGGGAGTCTCTGTTCTGAGAACACGAGGGAACTGGTTCTCGACTGTTCAAACCAACGCCACCAATTCCGCCAAATCCTTCAACAGATGATCCGGTTCGGCAGCTTGAAGTTGTTCGATCGTCTCCGAGCCCGTCGGCACGACCCACACAGGCACCCCGGCTCCGCGACCCGTCCTGATGTCGACGCTCATGTCACCGACGTAGAGCGTTTGCGAAACCGAAACTTGGAGTTGATTCATGGCTTCGACGAGCATGTCGGGAGCGGGCTTGCGATTGGCCACGTCTTCTGGGCCAAGCACGACGTCGAAGAACTGATCCCATTGGAGTTTCACCAACAATTCGTCGCTGAATTGTCGGGGTTTGTTGCTGCACAAACCGACGAGCTTTCCTGCTTCCTTGAGCTTTCTCAATAGTTCTGTCGCGCCGGGTAGCTTGCAGGTCATCTCTGCCATGATCGTTGGATGGTGTTCGTGGTAAAGCCGAATGTTCTCGTCCACGTCGGTGTTCGGCACCGTGTGGCTCAACAGATAGGTCGCTCCGTGGCCAACGTTCTCGCGGACCGTCTGCTCGGAAATAGGTTCGAGGCCGCGCCGCTCGCGAACGTAGTTGACACTCGCCGCGATGGCCGGATAGCTGTTGATCAACGTGCCGTCGAAATCAAAGAGGGCCGCCCTCCAGTTCGTCGGCAACGAAGGGCGATCAGCAGATGGGCTCATAACTTTGGCCTTTGGGAAGGTGTCTGTTATGTGGTTCACTTCAGAGAAATGAACTCCTCGGTATTCATCAACGTCCAAAGCAACTGGGCGTAGGCCCCCTTCTTGTCCTCCGCCCGCGTGACAAATCGCAACACGGCCTTGGCCTGGGCATCGGTCGGCGGTTTCCCGAGCGTCCACAAGAAGACGTCGCGAATCTTCGTCGAGTCCGGACGTGAATCCGCTGCAAGTGAATCCGCCCTGCCTCCGTCCTTGAGCAATTGTCCCTGGACGTATTCGGATTTGAAGATGTTGGCAACGGCGTCTTCGTCGACGGCTGGAACATCCATCAGGAATCGCATGCAGTTCGTGTTGTCGATTTCTGTCTCGAGCCAGGGCATGGTCAGTTTACGAATGCCTTCAGGAATAAAAATCAATCCTTTTTGGATCGAGAATCGGTCCTTGGGCAACTCGGCAATGACCGGCCGACAGTCGAGAACTTGAGTAGCCACATCGAAGAGTTCGATTCGTGTGAGCTTCCGGGGATAATAGCGAGAGAAGAATCGATCGTCGTCGGCGTTGTTCTCGTTCGGTTCGCTGCTGAGTTGGTAAGCGTGGCTCTGGCAGATGGTCTTGATCAAATGACGAAGGCTGTACTTGTGATTGGCAAAATCCGCCGCTAAAGCGTCGAGTAGTTCCGGGTGGTGGGCCGGAAACAGGACGGAACGTTGGTCTGCGTCGGGGACCAACGAGTGGTGGAAAAATCGTTTCCAGTATCGATTCACGACGGCCCGTGCGAATAACCGTTTCTTGTCTTTGAGGACCCAATCGGCGAACACCGGTCGGGGGTCCTCTCCCCCACGCAATTCGATTGGTTCTCGGTCCGGAAGCTGGGGTTCGGCGGGGTTCCCGGTTCGCGGGTTGATGATGCGTCCTCGTCCCCGAGCCGAGACGGACCATCGTCGAGTCCCACGGTCTCTGGAGAGGTGAGGGTGGACCGTTAGCTGTTTTCTGGACATCCGGCTGAAGAACCCCACGAGGCCATAGTAATCCTCTTGTCCCCACGGTTGTCCGGGTAACGAGTGGCATTTCACGCACGCCAACGGAATCCCAAGGAACATCTTCGAAACCATGTCCGTCTGGACCTCGTGGTCTCGATGCACGAGGTATAGATACGCAGGCGGACTTTCTTTGACGGTCCCGGTGGCCAGCAGGACCTCGCGAGCAAGTTGGTCGTGGGGCTTGTCGTGGGCAATGGCCTCGCGCAGCCAATTGAAAAAGAGCATCCGATCGTAGCCCTTGTCCCAACGACTGATCGGCTCCACCTTGAACTGTTTAGCCCACCAGTTGGCAAAGTGGACCGTGTGGTCATGCGATGACACCAGGGTGTCAATCAACTTGCCTCGCTTGTCCGCAGCCTTGTCGTTATGAAATGCCCGGATCTCCGTCGGCGTCGGCAAACGCCCCGCCAAATCGATCGTCGCGCGTCGCAAGAACTGTTCGTCGGTGCAAACTTTCGAAGGTACCAACCCGACCTGTTTCCACTTTTGGGCCAACAACCGGTCGACGAGATTGTCTTTGGGATATTCAAAATTCGGCGAGCCGATGGCAGGGACGACGGCCCGAACCACGGCATACTGGTCGAGATATCGAACGGTGATGATCCCGGCTCCAGGAATGCTCGTCGTGGAGATGAGTCCATTTCGATCCACTCCGATGGCTCCGGGTGAATCGCTCTCGTAAGTGGCGAGGCGAGTCACGTCGAGCGTCTGTCCATTTGCGAAGTGGGCCAACACCGAGAGTTGTTGGCGGCTGTTTTGGCGAAGGACGCGGTTCGTCGGAGTGAGCGTGATACGCTCAAGTTTCGGAGCGTCCGACGGAGCGTATTTGAGGCCCAACTTGATCCATTGGCGCAGCAGAGTAAACTCATCCGACCCAATCGGAATTCTCTTACCTCCGACGTGTGGAAGGAACCCAGCCGGTTTCATGAGTAGAAGGCTGAACTCCGGCGCAGCGGCGAAGATCCGTCGTCCGCGAGCATCAATCACCACCTCCTCATAATCCCCTTTGGAATTCGCGCCAAACAGTGATAATGCGAATCCGTTTTGCCCTCCCTCCTTGCCGTGACAGCTTGCCGCGTTGCAACTGAGTTTGGAAAAAATCGGCTGGACGTGGCGAGTGAAATACAACGGCGCTCGCGTTTCGCAACCACTCGTCCCCAGCGGCACGCGAACCGAATGCTTTCCGAAAGTCGCCACGATTTCGGTCTTTCCGTTGGACCGAGCCACAACCCGACCGTCTTTCCGGACCGTCGCAAGTTTGGGATCGGTCACGGTGAACTTCACGAATCGCGTGACGTCGCAGAGGGTTTTATCGTTCAGCACCGCAGTAATGACGAGTTGTTGTTCTCCATCGCGGCCTTCGATTTTCAGAGCAGAGGGATGGGCTTGAAGAGTTTGAACTTTCGAGGAGGAGGGAACGAAAATTTTCGGCTTCGTGTTGTTGGCGACAGGTTCGCCGGCGGTCACGGTCACAATCATCAGCAACCATGATAGCCAGGCGCCCCAGAACCAGGTGGGCAGCGGTCGCATGAAGCATCTCCCGATGCGAGAGGGAATGTCCTTTCGAACGTGGTGCCTGGCGCTACCGACCGGCCCGATGGACTTTGGTCGGATCTCGCCATTCGGCACATTACACAGTGTATGGGAGGTGGGCAGGATAACAAGCAGAGAAGAACACAGCCCGCGAACATTGGCTCGCGGGCTGTGCCTGACCCAGAGGTTTT
>CAYYUU010000405.1:0-6759 GCA_964474955.1 uncultured Alcaligenaceae bacterium
GGGACCGTAGGACAGGTTTTTAACCTGTCCAAGAAAAACAAGGACAGGTTAAAAATCTGTCCTACGGTCCTACATAACCGATTTTGGTCAACAAAACTCCTTACACACTAATCCTGGGTGGAATTCAAAGTTTCTCTCCTCGCTGACGGGGAGTCATAATCTTCCGCGTCCTTGATACATTATCCAGAGCTTTCCCCACGGCCCCATATCATCTTTCTTCGGAGTTAACCTCCCGATGGACACGAACTATCTGTTACGAGCCACGAATCTACATAAGACCTATCGACGACATGCGCAATCGGTGGAGGTCCTGCGCGGACTCGACATCAATGTATATCCTGGCGAGTTCCTGAGCATCATTGGTGCTTCCGGTTCGGGCAAGAGTACTTTGCTCCACTTGCTAGGAACGCTTGACCAACCCGACGAAGGTAAAATCTATCTCGAAGATCAAAGGATCGATTCGCTCCCCGGCAGACGACGCGATACGTTGCGGAATTCTACATTCGGCTTTATCTTTCAGTTCTATCACTTGCTACCCGAACTGAACACACTGGAGATCGTACTCGCACCGGAGATGATCGGTCAGTCGGTGTTTGGTTGGTTCTACAACCGGCGGACGCTGAGAAAACGTGCAGCGGAGTTGCTGGAAAGAGTCGGCTTGAGTCACCGTTTGAAACACCGACCAAAGGAACTCTCGGGCGGCGAACTCCAGCGAGCGGCCATCGCAAGAGCTTTGATTCGGCGTCCACGTATCCTCTTGGCGGACGAACCGACCGGGAATCTTGATGAGGAAACCGGAAAGCAAATCATGGCATTGTTGCGAGACTTGCACGCCAACGATGGACTCACGATTGCGATGGTGACCCACAATCTGGAAATCGCTTCCCAAACGAACCGAGTTGTCAAACTGGTCAAAGGGCAGATCGAACAACCAACGGAGAAACGACTCGTGCCGGTCGATTCGGTGGAGTTGCAACCGGTTGGATCAGCGCCAGCTTCGGAGTGGCTGTAAAAGAAATGAGGCACAGGACGGCGAGTGCGTCCTGTGTCGTTTTGACAATATCATCAACTAAGAAATTACTCGTCCGCGTACATGACGCCGCAACCGAATGGTGCAACATTCTGGATTTTGGGAGTTCGTCCTGCCACGACGGCTTCAACGGCATCGCTGAGGTACGTCTTTTTCTTGCGGTTGTCAAACGGTCCGTGATAGACGAGTTTACGGTTTTTGTCGAATACCCAAAACTCTGGCGTCACCGTTGCGCCAAGGGCTTTCCCGATTTTGCCGCTTGGGTCGAAGAGGTAAGGGAAGTTGAAACCACGGCCTTGCGCGCGAATTTTCATCGCATTGAACTTGTCCGAATCCAACAAGTTATTCACGTTGATTGCTACGAAATCAACTTTCTTATCATTCACGTTCTTGACGAAATCCACGATTTTCTTCTCGTAAGCCACGGCAACAGGACAGTGGTTGCAAGTGATGCAAACAACAAGCACGTCTTTCTTGAAGTCGCCCAAAGAGAACTTCTTTCCCTTGTCCGCAGGGGTTGCGGACGGCAGGTCCTTGAACGTTGGGGCCTTGGTTCCGATCTTGATCGATTGAGCGTGAGCACCCACGCCGACCCCACCAGCCACGAACAACGCAATCATCAAACGAATCATCATCCAGCGTCTCCTCATCGAAAGTTTTCCGATAGTAAATCGCACTTCCTTAGTGTCTATTCTATGCATTCGTACAGACGGAGACGAATCTCATCTTATTCGAGAGGTTCTCGGGAAGTCCGGAGAGTTTGTCACCCAAGCCTATAATAAAATGATTTCGACAGGCCGACAATTCTTCTCTCGATTCGATTGACCTCATGCAAACTCTATTCGACGAATACAACCAAAATCGCGTCCGTCATGTGAACGAGAGGGACTTCAACACCGACGGAAAGTATGTCCTGTACTGGATGCACCTGTATCGGCGGTTCGAATATAATCACTCATTCAACTACGCCCTCGCATGTGCCAAACACCTCAAAAAAACGCTCGTGGTTTACGAGGGGTTGAAGCTGGATTATCCATGGGCGAGTCGTCGGCTTCATACGTTTATTCTGCAAGGGATGCAGGACAACCAGCGGACGGCGAAGAAACTTGGATTAAACTATTGGCCGTTCGTCGAGACTCCGGACGATTCCGGACGTGGTCTTTTGCGAAAGCTCGCGGCGGACGCGGCCATTGTCGTGACGGATGATTTTCCCGCCTTCATCATTCCCGAGCAAACAGTGGCTCTTGCCAAGAAGACTGACACGCCGGTCGTCGCGATCGACGGAAATTGCATCGTCCCGTTGTGCCTGCTGGGAGAAGCCACGACCGGAGCCGCTCCACTTCGTCGACGTATTCACAGGGCTTTCGCCGACGCGTGGAAGCATCGTGCGGGTTGGCGACCACAAATTGCGAGCGACTACAAAGTTGAAATCGAGCCGCCGTTTGAATTGTGGAATGTAGACGACGTTCCGAGTTTCGTCGAATCGCTCCCACTCGACGAGACGGTTCCGCCCGTGGAACAAACGCACGGAGGGACCACCGAAGCGAGAAAACGCCTCGATGCTTTTCTCGACCACAAATTGTCTCACTACGCGGACGATCGATCTCCCCCGGTCCCGCCGGAGGACTCGCCCGAAAGTGGCTTGAGTCCGTATTTACATTTCGGCCACATCAGCATCGAGGAACTTGTCGAGAAAACGTTGGGTGCGCTGGGCGACTGGTCGTTGGATGATTTATCCGAAGATTCTTTGGGCAAGCGAGAGGGGTTTTACTGTGGCGATGCGAACGTCAATGGTTTTCTCGATGAAGCCATCACGTGGCGAGACGTTGGCTTTCAATGGCACTGGCACAGACGCAAGGATACTGAGAGTTTGGAGAAGTCGCTGCCGGAATGGGCGTTGAAAACACTCCGCGATCACGCCGACGACGAGCGAGAATTCACATACTCTCTGGAAGAATGGGAGAACGGCGAAACGCATGACGATCTTTGGAATGCGGCCCAAAAAGAACTTGTCGCGAGGGGTCGTATTCAGAACTATATGCGGATGGTCTGGGGAAAGAAAGTCGTGGAATGGTCGGCGACGATCGAAGAGGCATATACGACGTTGGAACACTTGAATAATAAATATGCGATCGATGGCCGGAATCCGAATTCATATACGGGGATTTTGTGGTGCTTCGGGTTATTCGATCGAGCATGGGGACCGGAACGAAAAGTGTTCGGCAAGGTTCGCTATATGTCCAGCGAGAACACCGCGAAGAAGTTCAAGTTAGGATCGTATCTTGAGTATGTAGATGGGCTTCCTTCGATTAAGGATGTTCGGTTTGGTCAAGGTAATTGATATAGTTGATATAAATATGTTAGGTGCGAGTTTTTATTTCTTCGACAAAGACTGCGTAGTCTATGTTGTCTGTCTTGGATTCTCTGACTTTACGGGTTCCGTTCTTCGCTGGCGTCGCCCAACCGTTCATGAGACGGTAAAATGATTAATGAGAAAAGTAGTAGGCACACGGAGTGTGCCTACTACTTTTTCCAAACCACAAGCTCTTCGAATCAAACAACTCAGACGTTCAGCAACGGAGAATACAGCATGGCCTCGAAACGCACAATCAACGGATTGCGGATGCTCATCACGGGAGCGTCGCAAGGCATTGGAAAGGCGCTCACAGAAACCGCAGCTGCGCGAGGGGCAAAAGTTCTAGCCGTGGCGAGGTCGCAAGACCTGCTTGACCAGCTTTCTCGAGAAGCCAAGGCAAAAGGGCACATCCTTGAAGGCGTTCGCGCCGACGTGACGAGTCCCGAAGATCGACAACGGATGGTCGATACGGCGATGGATCATTTCGGCGGGTTGGACTGTCTCGTCAACAACGCGGGAATTGGTGCGACCGGTCACTTCACGGAGGCCGAACCCGAGCGATTGCGGAAAATCATGGAAGTCAATTTCTTCGGTCTTACCGAAACGACGCGAGCGTTCTTGCCGATTCTAAAAGCTGGCGTCAAGCCGGCCATCGTCAACATCTCTTCGATTGCTGCGAAAAGAGGGATTCCGGCACGCAGCGAATACTCCGCCAGCAAGTTTGCTGTTCACGGCTTCAGTGAAGCCCTACGGGCCGAACTTGCCAAGGACAACATCGACTTGCTTTTGATCAATCCCGGTTTGACTCAAACGAATTTCTCACAGAATATGATCGAGCAAAAGGCGAAAATGCAGCTCGACCACATGCGAGGCATGAGTCCAGAACAAGTTGCCGAAGCTACCTTGCGAGCGATCGAACACAACACCCAAGAGATTACTTTGACGTTGAAAGGAAAAATGCTCGCCTTCGTTTGTCGGTTCTTTCCCTGGATCGCAGACCGGGTCGTGAAGCGGAAGGTTCGGCAACTTTTCAAGGACGAAATCGAGACACGGCGTGCGGCGAAGGCGTCGTAACGAGACCGAGATACTCGGTTGTGTCACTTGTTCGCGGCGGTCCGACCAGGTTCCCAGAGGACGTCGGACTTGCCTTCGTCGTTACAAATCCGGCCCAAAACGAACAATAAATCGGAGAGCCGGTTCAAGTACTTCAACGCGACTGGGTTGATCGATTCGTGGTGGGCCAAGGCAACAAGGCCTCGCTCCGCCCGTCGGCAGACGGTTCGGGCGAGGTGACACCAAGCCGCCGCGACACTTCCCCCCGGCAACACAAATGTCTTGAGTGGTTGCAGTTTGGCGTTATATTGATCGATCAAGTTCTCGAGACGCGCGACTTGCTCCTCGCGAACGCGGAGGCGAGTTTGGTTGTTTTCTGAAGTACTTTCCGGGACACATAGATCGGCCCCGAGATCGATGAGATCGTTCTGGATTTCGCGGAACATCGTAACGAGATCTTTTTGGTCTGCCTCGGTCAATCCCTGTGCAACGATGAGCCCCAAAGTGGCGTTGAGTTCGTCTACGTTGCCGTAAGCTTGAACACGGGGATGGTCTTTGCTGACACGAGTTCCGTCCCCGAGTCCAGTCTCTCCTTGGTCGCCTGCCTTCGTGTATATCTTCGATAGAAAAACCATGCACTTCTACTTTCTGTTCATGGAGCTTACTGCGAATTTGGACACGTCTATGTCTTCATTCATAGCCGAAGGGACGAAAGATGCCAGAGTGTTTGACGAAGACCAAGCAGAGCGAAGAGAAAATGGGCGGAAGTGCAGAGAGCAACAAATGAGTCAAATGGTGAGGAAAACACGAACGGAATATCCCCACCGCTGAGGTTAACGGGATCATACTGCAACGCTAATACGCCTCGTAACATCGACGTTTCGGATTGCAGCAGTATTCCATGGACACATCGCCTCGATCTGGGCCGAGGTTTCCGGCGGTCTTGATACATTCGAACTCGACCATCCCAGCTTGGTACTCCGGATCTTGCTCGAAGTCTTCGCCGTAGACGGCCATGGATTTGCACGTGATGTGAATACAGCGCAAGGTCTGTCGTTGTTGCGTTGGTTTGGAATCTTGTTGAGACATGGCTGTGAACCCCCATGTGTTGAATGTCTTGGTTTACGCTTCCCAGTAAGGCCGTTCGCCAGCAGCTAACAGAATCGCCCGTTTGACGGCCACTTCAATCAACTTGACCTTGTACCCATTTTGTTGAAGCGGCTTGGCATTTGCGGTCGCTGCTCGACCGGCAGCCGCGGCGGTTTCTTGCGTGATCCGCTGGCCGTTCAGTGCTCGCGCGGCACCAGTCGCAACGATTGGCATCGGGGCCACGTGGCCGAGAACGATCTTGGCGTTGGCGACGACGCCGTTGCGAACTCGAAACGCTACGGCGGCCTGGACGAGTGGCCAATCGTAGGATTTCTTCTGTCGAACTTCGTAGCTCGCGTTGGACAAGCTGTTGTTGGGGATCGTCACCTTCGTCACGATTTCGTTGGCGGCGAGTACGTGTTCCCTTTCGTCGGGCTGGTCGGGAGCCTGGAAGAAATCATCCATCCCGACTTCACGAGGGCTTGCCGAAGGGCCCTGGACAGTCGCAGATGCGCCGAGGGCAATCAAAACCGGAGCGAGCGTCGAGGGGTTGACCATGACGCAATCGAAACCGTCAGTGAAGACGGCGTGATATTGATTTTCGCCATGTCGAGCGTAACACTCACTGCCGCCCTTGAGGATGCAGTTGACGTGCTCGTCGCGGAAATACCAGCAGCGGTTTCGCTGACAGAGATTGCCGCCGAGCGTTGCCATGTTGCGAATCTGGGGTCCGCCGACCATTCCCGCAGCCGTCGTCAATGCGGGAAAGTGTCGCTTCAACGTGGCGTTCGAAGCGATGTCGGCCAGTTTGGTTCCAGCGCCAACGTTCACGCTTCGTGGCGGATCGTTACCGTCCGTCGAAACCCCGGCGAGCGTGTTGATGAAATTGATGCTCACCAAACGGGTCGGCTGGGCGACATATTCTTTTTGCAAATCATGGAGGTCGGTTCCTCCGGCGAGTAACTCAGTCGTTCCATAGCGAACCCCCAACAGCCGAACGGCCTCGGCGACTGTTGAGGGACGATAGTATTCGAATTTCTTCATCGTGTTGAACACCTCAAAGAAAGGTGGAAGGCGAAAGGAAAAACAATCTTGCGTTCTTCTTTTTCGCCTGTTGCCTTTCACCTTTTTGTTGTTTCTCTCAGAGCCGTAGGGTGGGGGAAGCGCCGCGGAGGGCCCCCCAAAAAAAAGGAAATATTGGGCGTAAAAAAGGATTGGGCCCCCAAAAAAA
>CAYYUU010000406.1:0-6751 GCA_964474955.1 uncultured Alcaligenaceae bacterium
CAATAGCTAACGCCAAACTGGCCACGATTGCCGAACCAACATACTTTTTGCACATCCCGATGCGTCTCTCAGTTGAAACGACTTTTTGATAGGTACTGGCTCCAACGCCAGCATCCCCCCAAGCTCATAGTCTCACCCCAAGATGGCTCACATTGCAAGCATAATGAGTTTTGCCGGCCAAAATCGGTTATGTGCGGATTTGGATCAAGCCTGAAGCGCAAGCGAAGGACAAAGAGCGAAGCGGGAAATACTGCTTCAGGCATTGGCGAGTTCGGGTGAGTAAAGTCGGCCGAAAGCGCTTTTCTCGCCGCGTTCAAAGTCTCTTGCTCGCGTTTCGGGCTGGTATAAGAATCCCTCCCTGACGCTTCGGACTGGTAGACACCCGATTCCAAAATCCCGAGGCGCACGCCCATCGGTTTTCGACGACCTTTACCCGAATATCTGAAGATGGTATGTGTTGACTACTTCAAGCACGACAGAGGTCGAAGCTGCAAGTTCCATCCGCGGAATTGCGTTGGCGAAGAAAGTAGGAGCAAGGATGCCCATTCTAGAAAAGTGGCTCATCGTGGTCGCAGTGATCGGTCTCGCGTGTGGCGGCGGGGCGCTTTGTTTGGCTCGGGCAAGTACGCATCCAATGCGTGTACGCCTCGGTCAGTTATTGTTTGTCTGTTCGTTCTTGCTGCTCAGCACCGGAATCGTCGTCGCAGCGAGGTGCCGCGCCCACGGACTGACTCCACTCGGATTGTGTACGGGATTGTTGATCGTCGGTTGTGTATGGGAAGCGCCCGGAAACCGAAATCAGCAACCCGCCGGATAACCGATTCGGCCCGAGGACAGGTTTGGAACCTGTCTGACGACCTCACAAACGACACTCATTTGGTGTGATACTGTTGTCCAATCACCGCCAGAACTGCGGCGGAGTAGGTATCTTGTCCGTTCACCAACAAATTTGGCAGTAAGTTTCCGAATATGTTAATCTCAAGAACCAAGTAGCTTCGAAATTGAACGCGCTCGTTGTAACCAGAGCCTTCCGACCGTCAAGATCTTCGGGAGCTTGGAAAGTTCGGCGCGATCCGAAAGATTGAGAATCGATTCGACTTGCGAATTGGGTGGTAAGGAATTGACCTTCGTTCTGATGAGGTTGAGTTTATAACATCTCAGCCCCGTGAGCAAACTTTCCACAACAGGACAACCGGCCAAGTCGACTACTTCAACTTGGAGATTCCGGGGCAGCAGCCCAGTTCGCCGGGTACATAAACGGCTGATGGACCGTCTCCCTTTTGGAAACGCTCGAACGCTTCACTTACCGAAAGAGTGGATCGTTGAGAGTTTAACACGGCCCAATCCTTCACGATCTGGATTTCTTACAAAATTCGATTCTGTGAAGGTTCGATTCACTCGCCGACCAGCAACGATTTCCCGGTCATTTCCGGCGGAGCGTCGAGTCCCATCAACGCGAGCACGGTTGGCGCGATGTCGGCCAATCGTCCACTCGACCGAAGACTCGAGCCGATCCTGTCATCATCGACGACGATCAAATCTACATCGTAGGTAGTGTGTTGGGTGTGCGGTCCCCCGGTTTCGGGATCAGTCATCTGCTCGCAGTTTCCGTGGTCCGCCGTAACGACTAACGCCCCACCTTTTTTCAGAGTGGCTTCAACGACTCGACCGACGCACGCGTCCACCGTTTCGACGGCTTTGATGGCCGCCTCCAAACTTCCGGTGTGCCCGACCATGTCGCCATTCGCGTAGTTGACCAAAACGAAGTCGAAGATGTCCGATTCGATGGCCTTGACGACGGCGTGTGTCACGGCGTCGGCAGACATGTCTGGTTTCTCGTCATACGTCGGAACGTACTTCGGCGAAGGAATGTCGATCTGATATTCCTTGGTGAAGCAACCTTTGCGATAGTCGTTGAAGAAGTATGTGACGTGGGGATGTTTTTCGGATTCGGCACATCGGAATTGAGTGAGGCCAAGGCCGCAAAGATAATCGCCGAGGATGTTCTTCATTCGGCCCGGTGGGTCGAAGATGACCTTCGTTTGCAGCCCTTCTTCGTAGCGGGTCATGCTCGCAAAGTAGAGGTTTTCTAACTTCTTGCCGCGATCAAAACCACCATTTTGGATCTTGCTCCACTCTTCGTCAGGGTAGATAAACGCTTTGGTGATTTCACGAGGACGGTCACCGCGAAAGTTGAAGAAAACGACCGAGTCGCCGTCTTTGATAAGTTGCGTGGATTCCACTTCTCCGGAAGGCGCAATGCTAGTTGGGTTCACGAACTCGTCACCTTTTTGGCTTTGGCTCGTGGGGTTGGCGTAATATTCCTTGAGTGCTTCGGTCGCCGACTTCTTTACCGCCCCACCTTTGGTCAGCAGATCATAGGCCTTTTGGACTCGCTCCCACCGGTAATCTCGATCCATCGCATAGAAGCGACCGACCACGCTACCGATGCGCCCGACGCCGGTCTCCTTGAGTTTCTCTTCGAGTTGCTCGACGAACCCGACGCCGGATTCGGGCGCGGTGTCACGCCCATCCGTGATGACCTGCACCACAACTCGCCCGGACGGAATGTCTTGTTGGCCAAGAAAATCGACGAGTGCGAGCGTGTGTTCGATGTGGCTGTGGACGCCACCGTCGGAGAGCAATCCTAGCAGATGAATCGTTCCTCCAGTTTTCTTGACATGCTCGATGGCTCCAAGCAGAACGGGCTTGTTGAACATCGAACCGTCGCGGGCAGCTCTCGTCAGGCGCATCATCTCTTGATCGACGACGCGCCCAGCTCCGATGTTTTGGTGTCCCACTTCGCTGTTGCCCATGATTCCATCGGGCAGGCCGACGTCTTCCCCCGAGGTGTGGATTTGGCCATTGGGGTACTTCCCCAACAACCCATCATCGACCGGAGTTTTCGCGAGATGTACGGCATTAAAATCGTTGTGTTCGGGGTTGGGATTGTGTCCCCAGCCGTCACGGACGATCAGGACCACAGGGCGTTTGCGGAGTTTCGTCATGGAAGATTTCCCGGGTTGAAGCAATTACAGAGGGCAGCAAACGACAGTGAAATTGTATGGGCGATTTACGCGAGGCCAAATAGGGCCTTGGCATTATCCGTCGCTTGTTGGGCGAAGGCGGCGAAGTCGAGGCCGTGGACGTCGGCGAGACACTTGGCGGTGTGGGCGACGTGGGCGGGTTCGTTCCGCTTGCCGCGTTTGGGTTCTGGAGAAAGATAGGGACTATCCGTTTCGACAAGGATTCGGTCGAGAGGAATTTCTTTGGCGACGCTTCGCAGTTCGTCGTTTTTCTTGAACGTCACCATCCCGGCAAAGGAGATGTAGAGGCCCATTTCGAGACTCGTGCGGGCCGTTTCGAGATTTCCACAGAACGAGTGCATCACGCCGTGGATGGGACCGTGTTGGTTGAACTCGTCGCGGAGCATTCGCACGACATCGGCGTCGGCCTCGCGGCAGTGGATGACGACGGGCAACTTCGTTGCGCGAGAGAGCGCGAGGTGGCGGGCGAAGTAATCTTCTTGTTGGTCAAAGGGTGTGTCGTCCCAGTAGCGGTCGAGGCCGGTTTCACCGATTCCGACGACGTTGTCTCGCTTAACCATGTCGCGGACCCGGTCCCAGTCTCCAGCCTGCGACTCAGTGATGTTGTTTGGGTGGATGCCGACGGTTGCGGCGAGGAGTGGATATTCGGCGGCGAGTTGAATGCTCTTTTCGCTCGATTCGGCAGTGATCCCGACGGCGACGATCCGAACGAGACCGGCGGCTTTGGCGCGTTGAATGACTTCGTGAAAGTCATCCTGAAACCGTTCGCCATCGAGGTGGGCGTGAGTGTCGATCAGTGGCGGCGCGACGGTCATGGTAAGAGTTGTGTGTTAGGATCGCCGCGAACATAAGTTCCTTTTTTGGATCGGAGGACAGGTTTTTAACCTGTCCGTGTTTTTCTGGGACAGGTTACATGTCCTACGATCCAAAATCCAAAACCCAGATCTCGGGAACTTACTTTCACGGCCATCGTTAGTGCGTTGTCGGTTCGGAGGTGATTGCCGTTTCGGGCGGCTCTCCGGTTCCGTCGGAATTGGCGGAATGGGCAGCTGCTTTGCGGACGGCGGCCAATTCTTCGATGGCCTTGAGGTGCTTTTCTTTCGCCGCGAGCAAATCCCTCAACTTGTCCTTGGCTTCGACTTCTTTGACTTCCTTGATCCCAGCTTCGAGGTGGCGGATGTCCTCCGCCTGGTGCTCTGCAATCAATGTCAACAATCGATCGATGGCTAGATAATTCATGGTCGTGAAGTGCATTGGATACGCACCGAAGTGTGGCGCGGCGTATCGATTGGCTCGCAAGAATTTTGCGAGAGCGGCACCGTGTCGCGTTTCCTCTTCGGCCATCGCGAAGATTTGCTTGAGGATCTCGGCATCTCGCGAGGAACTCGCGTAAGGGAAAGACTCCGTCGTATATTGGAGGAGGGAGCGGCCCGTTCGCTGAATCTGGTTTTGTAGGACTGCGGCAGAGTAGGGAGAAATCATCGGTCTGCCTCCTTCCGAGCGGCAATCGCAGGTTCACCAGCCGGTTGGGGGTCCTCGATGGCCCGCTGTTCGAACGGGAGGACTCCTTCGCGAGAGCGTTCGGCGATCGGATTCCAAAAGACACCCAGAGCGACCAACACGGCTCCCATTAATGCCGCATAAACTGAGGGCATGATTGGTACCCGCAACCGTTCCGGCTCTCGCCCCTCGATTTCTTCGAGTCGTTGGTCCATGATCATTACTTTGAGGACCTTCATGTAGTAGAAAAGGCTGATGACCGAGTTGATCCCCAACGCGAAGAGAAGCACGTACATCCACACGACCAGAGCCGGTTTCGTTTCCCAGGGGTAAATCTGGCTCGCCTCGTACAACACACGGAACAACTGGAACTTGGCCATGAAGCCCGCGAGCGGTGGAATGCCGAGCAAGCTCAACAGGCAGATCGCTAACGAGATGACCAACACCGGGGCTCGATGCACAAAACCGCGAAGGTCCCGAAGTTCTTCGGAACCCGTCAAGTTTCGGATGAATGCCACGATAGCGAAGGCTCCGAGATTCATGAACAAATAGATCACCAGATAGAACAGGACGGCAGACGCCCCATCGCGAGTGAGTGCGGCGAAACCCATCATCATGTAACCGGCGTGGGCGATCGTTGAATAGGCAAGCAGCCGTTTCAAGTTTGTTTGACTGAACGCGGCGAGGTTGCCGAAAGTGGCCGTAAGGAGTGCTCCGAATCCAAGCACCGGCACCAAGTAGCTTGCCACTTCGGGCGAGATGCCTCCTGCGAAATTGGGAAAACCGGCCAGCGTGAAACAAAAGCGACCAAGCAAAGCCAAGGCTGCCCCTTTTGACGCGACCGACAAGAATCCAGCCACTTCGGCGGAAGCCCCCTCGAAAACGTCTGGGCACCAGAAGTGAAACGGAACGGCTGCGAGCTTGAACGCGACGCCGAAAAAGACAAACAAGACGCCAAGCATCAAGAACGAGAACTCGCCGAACCCGGCCAGGTCTCCGCCCGCTTTCGGTAAATCGCGGAGTAAGCCCGCTGCAACGTCTGGGAGATATCCTGTGCCGTATGTTCCGGCCAGGATGCTAATTCCGTAGAGCATGATTCCGGCACTGCCGCCACCGTAGACGACATATTTCAGAGCGGCTTCACTGCTTTGGCGGCGGCCTTTGAGGAAACCGGCCATCGCATAGCTCGGTAAGCTGGCCATCTCGACCGCGATGAACACCATTAGTAGGTGTGTGGCCGAAGACATCAACATCATACCCAACGTCGCGCCGAGCAGCAGAACGTAGAAGTCTGCGGAGTCTTCGCGATCCGGAATCTTGGTGATCAGCGAGAGCCACGTCACGAGGACTGCGAAGCCAAGCAGAAATAGCTTCAAGAAGATGGCGAATTGATCATAAACCAGAAGCCCCGTGAAGAGGCTAACGGGTGCTGTGGGGGATGCCCCCTCTGGCACAAAAGGGTTATTCGACCCACCAATCCACTGACCCAAACTGACCCCGAACGCCACAACCCCGAGGAAGAGAGTCACGGTCCCCATGTGGAGTCGGCTCAGGAACGAGAACATACGCAGGAGCAGCAGCACCACGATCGATCCACACAAGATCAACTCGGGGAGGAAGGCGATCAGGTCACGCCCAAGGTTTTCCATGTCTCCTGTCCTATTTCAAAAAGCTCAGTCTGGGCCTGAGGTCAAAGATATATGCTTGTCTCGTTGGCAATTCAGGGAACGGGCAATTAGATTGGTGTTTTTGTGGGGTGTGCCTTCGCTGCACTTGCCCCATCCCACAAAAACACCAATCGCCGCATCCATTCTCAAAGCGTTCTAGTGCGCCGTCGCCGTCAGCTCTGATAAGGATTCCACCAACGCCGTCACAGTTGGCTCCATCCAGTAGAAGATGATGCCGGGAGCAACCCCAAGGAGGACGGCGAGGATGAGTAATGGAGTAATGCACAACAACTCGCGCAAGTTAATGTCCGAGTAGTCCTTATAGACCTTGTTCGTTCCCATGTAGACACGTTGGAGTGTCCACAAGATGTAGGCCGCCGTGATCACGACGACGAGCGCCGCGATGATCGCCAGGACCGGACTGAACGCCCACGTCGCGAGGATAACGAAGAATTCGCCGATGAACCCACAAAGGCCGGGCAATCCTAGTGCCGCGAAGAATATGATCGCGCTTATGCCACCGTAAAGCGGCATTGG
>CAYYUU010000407.1:0-6749 GCA_964474955.1 uncultured Alcaligenaceae bacterium
TTTGCCCTATGAGTTGTGCCCCGACGTCACTAAAACCACGACGGCCGACGGGCGGCCGATTCGCCTTTCCAAGAAGGGCAACGATCGGTGCATCGGTGGTTCGAGTAGTGGTGCGATTTGTGCTTTCACCGCCGCCTGGGAAAGGCCGGACGAGTTTTCGCGAGTCTTCAGCGCGATCGGCACCTACGTCGGGCTTCGCGGCGGGAATGATTACCCAACCTTGATTCGCAAGTACGAACCGAAGCCCATTCGGATTTTTTTGCAAGACGGCAAGAACGACCTGAACATCTACGGCGGCGATTGGTGGATGGCGAACCAGATGATGCTGCGCGCCTTGAAGTTCAGCGGCTACGAAGTCGCCCATGAGTGGGGCGAGGGCGGACATAACGGTAAGCACGCGACCAAGATTTTTCCCAAAGCGATGAAGTTCCTCTGGAAAGACTGGCCCGCACCGGTCAAGGCCGGAAAAGGAAATCCCGACATCCAGCGAATCTTTCCGTCGGGAGAGGGCTGGAAGCTAGTCTCCAAGGGACACAAGTTTACCGAAGGTCCGGCGGTCAATGCTCGCGGCGAAGTGTTTTTCACCGACATCCCGAACAACAAGATTTTCAAGATTGGCCTCGACGGCAAAGTCAGTGTGTTCGATGCCGACTCGAAGCGAGCCAACGGTTTGGGCTTCGGACCAAACGGCGCGCTCTACGCGGTCGCGATGGGTTCTGAGCAGATTCGCAAATACGATGCGAATGGCAAAGCCTCCGTGTTTGCTGATGGCTTCCGCGGAAACGACCTCGTCGTTTTGCACGACGGCAGCATGTACGTCACCAATCCCATTCGTGAGAAACGAAATGCTAGCAAGGTTTGGTACATTAGTCCCAAAGGAAAAGCGAGGGTCGTGGACTCTGGACTCCAGTTCGCCAACGGCGTGACTGTGTCCCCGGATCAATCGTTACTCTACGTCGCCGACAGCCGCAGCCATTGGGTCTACAGCTACCAAATCCAGAAAGACGGTTCGCTCAAACACAAGCAAAAATATTATCACTTGCACGTCCCCGACACAGCCGACGATAGCGGTGCGGATGGGATGTGCGTGGACCGCAACGGACGTCTTTACGTGGCCACACGCATGGGCGTTCAAATTTGTGACCAAGCAGGCCGAGTCCACTGCATCATCCCGACACCGACCGCACGACCTTCGAACGTCTGTTTGGGCGGAAAGAACTTCGACATTCTCATCGCCACGTGCCGTGATAAGATCTACATGCGAAAGGTGAACGTCAAAGGGGCGAATGCGTTCCAGGCTTCCATCAAGCCGAAGAATCCACGATTGTAGGGAATGGGGAATAGAAAAACAGAAGGCAGAAGGCAGAGTCAAGAGACAAGAAGGCTTCCTTTTTCCCAGGCCAACGGCCTAGGCTAGGCGAATGCCCGGACCTTCGGCCCTTTGCAAGCGGACGAAATTCGACGAAGTTTGCTGAAACGAGATTTCAAAGGTCTTTCTGTTCCCTATTCCCTTTCTTCATGAGCTATCGGTTGCGCAACGTGGTACACTGAACGATGTGGGCGAGCCAACACCTCCAAGGCATTCTCAGGAAAGAAATGGACCGATGAATCGATTGGTATCGAACGTTGCGGGCGGAGGCGAGTTCACCATGGAAGCCATGCTCGCTGGTTATGGCCTTGGCTCAGCAGAACTCGCCCGCATTGCCAATTATGGGCAAATCGTACTACCCCGACTCGATGATTTCATTTCTCAGTTTTATGCCTGGATGGAGACGACGCAGGAATTCCAACAGTTTTTCTCTAACCCTGTCAAGCTGCGTGAAGTTCAGGAACTTCAGTGTGAGTATTGGCGAGAGTTCTTCGGTGGTCACGTCGACGAAAAGTATGTTGAGTTCCGAAGGACTGTGGGAGATCGACACGCACGAATCGGGCTTTCTCTCCCGGCGTACTTTGCTGGGATGAATCAGTCATTGACGATCTTCACCGACCGGCTGTACGATGGGAGTCTTTCCGACGAGGAGTATGCCCAGACGGTCCGAGCCATCACAAAGTTGTTGCACCTTGATACCTCTCTGACAATCAACAGCTTCACGCAGCGGACGAATCGGATTATCACCGACCAACACCGTTCGTTGCTGGAGATGTCGACACCGGTGACGTCGATTTGGGACGACATCCTGATGTTGCCGATCGTGGGGCTGATCGATTCCAAGCGTGCTCAAGACATCATGCACGCGATGCTCCATAAAATTGCCGAGACCAGGGCCAAGGCGATCATTTTGGACATCAGCGGTGTGGGAGTTGTGGACACGGCGGTCGCGAATCATCTCATCAAGATCACCAAGGCCACCAAACTGATGGGGTGCGAATGCACTGTTTCGGGCGTCTCACCGGCCATCGCCCAAACAATCGTCGAGTTGGGAATTGATGTTGGGACCATGAAGACCACCGCAACTTTACGCGATGCTCTCGGTGATGCGTTTCGCGAGACGGGACACCGTATTGAACGCCGATCTTGAAAGGCGACACTCGGAAACAAAAAATGTAAAAGGCAGAAACAGAAACAAAGACAGAAACAAAAGCGGCGTCGAACTGCCACATTCCAAAATGAAAGCTAGGTTCCTCACCAGAGTGCCGAAAGTGGACGACAACCAATTCTCGAGCGAAGTGGCCCGTGTGCCGATACAATTTACGTCTGGCTGCATTGTGGCATCAATCCAAATTGAGTTGGCCGAAGAAGTCCTCGAGAGATTCCAATTCGACCTGTTGGAAAAGATCCAACAACTCCACCCGCATGGCGTGATTTTGGACGTGACGGCCGTTGAAGTCATGGACTCGTATGATTTTCTCGCCCTGCGAAAGACGTTGACGATGGCCGAACTGATGGGGCCAAAAACAATGCTTGTCGGCCTTCAACCGGGCGTCGTCTCGGCGTTGATGGATCTTGAGGTCGATTGCGAGGGCGTGCGGGGGGCATTTACTTTGGAAGAAGCCCTCGACGCTTTGCAGCAGAAAGAACCGCTCTCCCAATCCGTGTCGAATCCGGAAGACAAGTCGGACTCTTTTCCGGAGATTCCAAGGAACCCATCCAATGGATGACGGCCAACGACGAATACCTATTACAGACGACTTCGACGTCGCGTGTGCCGTCTCGCTGGCCAGGCAACTCGCGAAAGACTTGGGATTTGGCGAAACGGCGAGGTGCAAAATTGGCACAACCGTTTCCGAATTGGGTCACAACATCCTGAAATACGCCGTGTATGGTTGGATCATTTTGCAACCGCTAACTACTTGCGGGCAAAAAGGTTTAGAGATCCGAGCCGAAGATGACGGGCCTGGAATTTGCGATGTGGCCTGTGCTTTGCAAGATCATTACAGCACTGGCGGAACATTGGGATTGGGACTCCCCGGAGTCCGACGATTGATGGACGACTTTTTCCTCCAGTCGGGACCAGAAACTGGAACAAAAGTCACAGTCCGGAAATGGCTATGAGAGCTGCAGTGATGAAATCGGTTGTAGATTACGGATTCAGCATTCGACCGCATTACGCAGAGGTCGTGAGCGGGGATGCCGTTTGGGCGGGAGAACTCAACGGGGGCCTGTTGCTCGCTATCGTCGACGGACTCGGGCACGGACCGGAAGCCCACGCCGTTGGCGAGGCCGTTGTTTCCCACCTGAACACCAACACCAGCCACGACGTGACGCAGATCATGCAAGCCGTCCACGAACGACTTCGAGGAACTCGGGGTGCGGCGGCGGGTTTCGCGTGGCTCGATCCAACGAACGGCAAGCTCCAATACGCTGGCACGGGCAACACCATGATCCGCCGCTTTGGCGAGAGCGAGACACGGCTTCTCTCTCGCGATGGCGTTCTTGGCGAACGGATGCCGACACCGTTAGTCCAAGAAATGGTCATTGGCCGAGAAGACGTTCTGGTGATGTACACCGATGGGATCCGTTCGCAGTTCCCATCGGGTGAATATCCGGGATTATTGTTTGATACTGCCGACACCATCTCCCGAACGATTGTCCAAGAGTTTGGCAAGGAACACGATGACGCGGCGTGCCTTGCGGTGCGGTTGCGGGCGTGACGTTGGACTGATTCCTATTGCTCCTTCTTTTTTTCTTTCTTCTCGAACCGGCGCAACAACAATCCCGGATCTCTGGGGACTTCGACTCGAATTGCTGCGGCGGGAGCTTCAGGATCTTTTCGATCCCGATCATTCACAGCCGACGCGTCGATCCCGCCGAGGATTCGAAACACTGCTCGAGTTGCTCGGAGCTTCACTTCCTGTTCGTTGTGGGACATCATTTTCAAGAGCGGTTCCACGGACGCGAAGGTCTCCGGGTTGACGAACCCGATTTCTCCCAAGACGTAGCAAGCGTTCGCGAGGACGTCGACTCTTGTCGCTTTTTCTTTGACGACGCGGACGAGTTCGGGCACGGCTTCCTTTCCGATGAGAAGAAGACTTGCCGCGGCGTACTTGCGAATCTTTTCGTCCTTGCTCCCCAAGGACGCCACCAACGTCGGCACGAGTTGTTTGTATTTCTTGGCGATCTTCGATGCGAGGATCGAATCCCCTGGTGGGAACGGGTTTCCTCTGGGCGGATCGGGGAGTTGGGCCAACGCGTCCGGCGCGATGCTCCCAACGAGCAAGACGATTGCGGCGAGACACCCAAGCGTTGACTCATGAAACGGCATTTGTGTGAACCCTTTCGGTGTGAGAGCAAGTCAGACACGCACAAAGCTTGAAGTACGCCCCGAGGACTTGTGCTCCTCGGGGCGTTTGCTTACTCGGGTCCCGGCACACAGAGAAAGAGAAATCAATTGGTCCTACGTCCGAAACCTGTTCCCCATCACCGCGACGTCCCAAGTACCACTACTCCTTGGAACGAGTCCCTGCACCCGGTTGGCTGCGAATCGGGCGAACCGAGGGTGCGGGTCGAACGACCGGGTTGCCTTTCTTGGTGAGTGGAGGAACACTCCCGGTTTCGTTTTTCTTGACGGGTGGCTTCGAAGACGCCGAAGCCTTTTCCAGAGTCACGCGGGTGCTGAACGAATCCACGTCGAACCCCTCGGGCGTCGGCCCTCCGACGGTGCACATGGCCTGGAAGACCGAGTCGGAAACGTCTTCTTTCACGAACCGGACCGAGCCATCGGCCATGATCACGAACGCGCCTCGTGCCTTTCCGTGTTGCTGGACAAATGGCTTGATGCTGTTCTTCGCGGGGATCGTCCGAACAGTGCTCCCACCTCCAGCGATCCACGGAGTCATGCCGCTGGGACTATCCGGTGGAATCTGGATCATTACGGCGGTGTTGGAGAGACTGCCTCGGTTCTTCTTGATGGTCTCTAGAGGAGTCAGACGGTCGTATCCGAATGCTCCTCGTTTGCCGACGCCACGAGGGTCTTCCGATGGACTCAGATACGTCGCCGAGTCTGCGCCGACGCCAGCGATGCCGACGACGTGTGTCGTTCCCAAATCGACGGGCACTCCTGGGTAGGAGACCTTTTGGAGATGAGCAGGATACCTAGGATCAATGAATTCCGGAATGACCGATCGAGCCGCCAACCAGTTACTCGGGTGTTTCCAAGACTGGTAGAAATTGATTCCCTGGTAGATGTCTTTGTGCCCCAAGAACGGCAACAGATGAGCCATCCAGCTGACGCGACGGACTGGATTGTTCCAAACGGGAAGGGGTGTCCCGTTCACCTTCGGCGCTGCTGGTGGGAAGTATCCGGCTGGGGAGATGTCCGGAGTCTGAATTCCTTCGTTGGTGAGCTGGACCAGAGCACCACCAAGGTCGAACCGACTGTCCTTTTCGAAGCCCACTGCCACCTGGTTGCGAATGCTTTGGAACAACATCCGGGCAGCTTGGGTTGCGGCAATCTTGGCCTCTCGGTCTTCGATGCGTAAGTTCAGCGCGAAGGTGACGTGGTTTTCCTTGGCATCAACTGTGATGTGCGAACCTTTTGGTTCTTCAGGTTTCTTCTTGGGAGTTGTCCCCGGACCACCTGGGCCTGGATATTCTCCGCCCGGTTCGCCGGGCATACCAGGTCCACCAGGCATTGGTCCCGGAAAGCCAGGAACGCCCGGTCCCGGCGGCGTGGTCGGGTCTTTCTTGGTGGAGTCCTCGACAATTTCGACCTTGTGGCGGAATGCTTCGAGGAAAAATCCGGCCACGCCAGGTGCGATCTTTTCGCGTAACGTTTCTTGCAGCAGCTCGGCCCGGGTCTTGCTTTCACACAACAAAACGTTCTCGAACCGGAACTTCGAATCGTTTTGCTTGTGGATCGCGACGGCGACGTAATTCACATTGTCGCCGGACTTGGTTTCCATTACGTTCATGACGTCCCACATTTGACGCAACCGCCACAGGCCCGTGCGATCCAGAGTTCCGCCACGCACTCCGCGGGCACTCAAGTCCGTCGCGGAACTGTACAAGACCCCTGGACTCACCTCGTCTTCGAGAAGTTCCGCTTTCTTGAGGGCTTCGCGCAGCTTTGGCGAGATCGTCAAGAACGTATAGTCTTTCTTCTCGGTCGAATTTCCGCCACCGAAGCCTCAGCCACCCTGGAATATCTGGCTCTGCAGCTGGAGGGTTCCTTGAGGAGCTTGCCCTCCTCCTCTCACAGGGCCTTTAGGTCCACCGGCACCAGGACGCACAGGACTGGGACCGCCTGTCCCAGGTCGAATCGGTCCAGGTCGAATCAGTCCAGGACTTGGTCCAGAAAAAGGGCCTCATC
>CAYYUU010000408.1:0-6738 GCA_964474955.1 uncultured Alcaligenaceae bacterium
ATCGGCATATTGGATAAATGAGGTTAGTTGATCGAACAAGTCTTTGCCCTGCTGAACACCCGCCTTATAAACATTGCGATTCACTCCGATCATTAGATCGAATGGCAAGCTGAACTCTCGGCACCTCTCGGCCAATTCCCAGAAGATCGCTTTCGATAAGGCTTGGAGGGATTCCGGACGGCTTGTGTCCACTTCGTCGAGAGATGTGAGGGTCGGTTCGGTCGGTTTGAAGTTCGGGGGCAGTGAAATGGCGCACGCCTTCGCGCCGGCTTTCTTGAACTTGTCGAATAATGCCGACAGCGCCTGTTTCATCGTCGTCCAGTCCCAAACGCCGATTCCCGTTATGTTCGTGAGTCGATCCCGCACCTCCCGGCGATGAAGTCCAAAGACCAAGGTATCGGTACGCAAGCACGGAACATAACGATTCGTATCGAAACCCGTCAGGTCATCATCGAACTCGTTAGTCAAGAAAATGCGTTCGAGCTTGGTATTCTCGAAAACCTGCTGTTCCCAGTTCGGTAGAGAAAACGTCGCTTGGGCCTTGTCGAAAATCGCGAACGCGTCATCCGCCGTCACGCGATCTTTGGTCCAACCGAGAAACGTTTTCGCGATCTCCAGGAACCAGCTGTATTGGACTGTGTTGTCGATGTGATCCATCCAGGAGAGGATGGTCCGTACGCGTTCTCTCGCGGGGATGTTCGGCGAGAGCGGATCCTTCGACATGCCTGCGGAGTGAGCCAACTCCGTGTAATAGTGATACCCAAGTATGTCGTCCAGGGACTTCGAAGTCGGGTTACGCGGGTCGATGTGCGAATGCGGATCGATGAGCGGAATCTTGCAGATTTCGGTGTACAGGTCGCGAACTAATCCATCGTGAAACATGGTGCTTCTTTTGGCTTGGAGGAAGAGGAATTACTTTTCGTTTGGTTTACCGCGCGAGGAAAACTCAGGCGAGGATTTTTCTCAAGTGGGAACGGAAAGGGCAGTTCGTTCGGGTCCGGACTTTCTGGACTGTCAAATGTTGGGCGAGCTTGAAATCCAACATCCCCACAAGGACATCAGGGACATTTCGGGACGAATCTTTTTTACAAAAAAATATGTTTTCTTAAACAAGAAATATTATATAATTAGGAAAACAAATTGATTTTACGACTCAATTTCTTAAAAAACAGACTTTCTTGATTGAGAAAACAATCGAAATGAAGAAATTGTCGGAAAATATTCTGATCGATTATCTCGGGAGTTTGGGAACGGGCTTCCCGCCTGTCGAAGTGCGCACGACGAAAATGGAACCAGGGGCAGGCTCGGAGGATCGGCTCGTCGATGCGATTGTCGAGGGCTCGTGGCAGACAAAGCGGTTCCTCTTCGCAGTCAAGACAAACATATTGTTCACGCCAAAGGCCATCGAAGAGTCGATCCAGGAAGCGGAAACAATCTCGCGGCAACTCGGCATGTCCCCGATGATCGTGACTCCTTACCTCTCCGAAGAGCGGTTACAAGAGTTGGCTTCGAAAAATGTAAGCGGATTGGATTTGTGCGGCAATGGCATTATCGTCGTTCCAAAAGAAATGTTGATCTACCGAACGGGAAATCCGAATCGGTATCCGAGCAGCACTCCGATCCGTAATGTCTATCGTGGCACGAGTTCGATTGTAGCGCGATCGTTCTTACTCCGACCCAGCTACGACTCGGCCCAAGATCTCCTCGACGAAATCTTGGCTCGTTCGGGGACAACGACTCTCTCCACTGTGTCGAAAGTTTGTTCGTCTCTGGGCGAAGAGTTGATCGTCGAACGGCAACGACGCGGAAAAGCTACGCGGTTCTTTGTGCTGCAGCCAGAGAAACTTCTCGACCAACTCGCCGCAGGATATGATCTGCCAGAACCCCAAACTACAGTGCGAGGGAAGCTAACTTGCGAACTCAGCACATTCACAAATCTGCTTCGGAACTGGCAGAAGAAGAACAACGAGCAAGCAATCAGGACGGGAGCCGCTTCTTGCGAAGCCTACGCAACGATGGCCCGTGAATCAGTAACGCAATACTATTGCACGGACGTCGAAGGGTTACTCAAAAGCCTGGGCGATGGTTTTCGCCAGACGGATCGCTTTGCCGAAGTGGAACTGTTGGAAACAGACGATCCAGCCGTGTATTTCGACCCTCGAAAAGAGTTGATGGCCTCGCCGATACAAGCGTATTTGGAGCTGATGCTTGGAGACAAGCGCGAACGCGAGACCGCCAACCAGATACGCCAGAAAATTCTCGGAGATCTGAAAGGAAGGCAGGAGGCTCAGGGTGCTTGAAGTATTGAAAACCGGATTGCTTGATCTCGCACGAGCTGTGGGTGAGGGGATTCCTTTAATCGTGGGAGGTGGCTTCGGACTGTTCCTCAAGCAGGAAGCCATGCGAAAGGTGGGCACACGAACCCTGTTCGATCAACTCCCCGAACCGCGAGCAACCAACGACATCGACTTGTTTGTCCGGATGGACGTCCTCGTTCGTCTTGACGCCGTCAAGGAAATTCAAGAGCAGATTGAACTCCTGGGTTTTGCGCCGGTGGTCGGAGCCGAATACCTGCAATGGATACGGCAGGATGAAGAGGGGCGAGAAGTCAAAGTTGATCTGCTCTGCGGCCCGGTAGGAGATCACGAGGACAAACTCCACACGAAGAACCCACCACGGGTGCGGCCAAAAGCTCCGAAGAACACATTGCGGTTTCATACAAGGCGCACGGATGAAGCTCTCGAACTTGACGCCCACGCTGAAAAAATGACCGTCGAAGGCAGATGCTCTGATGGGGCGGCGGAGGCACGCCCGATTTACATCCCGCATCCTTTCACGTATCTGATGATGAAGCTCTTCGCGTTCGACGATCGGAAGGAAGATGATCAAAAAGACGTCGGAAGGCACCACGCAATGGATACGTATCGCATTGTGGGGATGATGACCGAGCCCGAATACGAAGAAACTATTGCACTCGGCCAGAAACACCAAACGGATCCGAGAGTGATCCGTGTTCAACAGATTGTGAGAGATCATTTCGCCGAGAGGACAGCACTTGGAATGCTGCGTCTGCGCGAGCACAATCTTTTCCGAGAAGAATTCCAAGTCAATGATTTCGGGGCCGTCCTCAGCGAGGTATTTCCAGCAAAATAAGTGTGAGCCCAAAAGACCTGCCGAGACCTCTGGCTGTTGATCGTACTTCGTTCACTTCAACGACTCCAAATACGCCAACAAATCCGCGGCTTGTTCGGCGGTCATCTCGCGTAACAACCCCTCGGGCATGATCGAAGTCGATTGAGGCAACATCCGCACAACATCTCTCTGCGGAATCCGGATTGGGTTGGCCCCTGCGTTTCGCAATACAATTTCTTTCTCCGTTTTCTGGACGATCAGACCCGTGTGGATTTTCCCGTCGCGCGTCGCGACTGCGTGCGAGCGATACTTCGGTTCGATCGACTTGGAAGGATACAGCAAATTCTCGAGAATCTGAGCACGGTCCAATTTCTTGCCGATGTGGGTCAAGTCGGGACCGAGTTCGGTGCCCTCCTTGCCGACCCGATGGCACACGGTACACTGGGCCGCTTTCCCAAAGAACAGGGCCTTGCCCTTCGCAACATCTCCGCTCATCGACAGGAGCGTCGCCGCGTGGACGTTATTTCCGAGTTTGCGGATTCGTAGTTCCGCGGGGACGAATCGTTCGAACAAGTCCCGGGCCTGGAAGTTCTTGTGGGCGTAGGCAGTTCTGACGATTTGTTTTTGGACGGTCGTGTCGAAGCGGCCTTGTTCGAAGGCCCGCAGCAGGACCATCGAACTACTCGGCTTTGCGAGAAGTTGGTTGATCAAATCGGCGCGGCGGCGTTCGCGTTGTTTCGCGCGCTGGGCCTGTCGCTGTTCGACGACCTTTCGGGCACGATTTCGATCGGCCTTCGACGGATTCTTGCGGCCAGCTTTGCGAGCCAGGTCTTTTGCCAGCCGACGAATCTCTTGTTGTTCGTTGCGTTTGTCGCGAGCCCGGGCGGCTTTTTCGTTCATCTTGGCCAGGTCTGCGATGATCTGTAGTTCGGCGCGGCGAATCGGGAGTTGTCGAATCCAGTCGTGGATTAACCGGAGGCCTTTGCGGTCCAACACGTCGGAGCCGATGTGCGGCATGTGGCCTTTGCCGCGCGTGCTCATTCGGTAATACAAGATGCTGCTATACGGATCGCCCGTCGCCACCAACTTTGCATTTTCGATTCCAAAATCCCCCTGGACCGGAGGTTGCTCGACGGTTCGCGTCCGGTCTAGCGAGCGGTCTAGTCGGAGGTCGATCGAGGCGGTCCCGCCCGCACCCGATTGGTGACAGTGAGCACAGTTTACGTGGAGGTAAGATCTAGCGCGATCCTGGATGGCCGAAGTACCGTGCGGATCGACCAGTGGTTGCCAGTACTTCCGTGTGAGTTTTCGGGGTTGGCTCTTGCCCGGTTCGGCGTGATGAATGATGTCGATGTGCTCGAACGTTTTGAGCTGATTGGCTTTGACGTCGCCATAGGACTTGTCCAAATCGAGCTGTTCGAGCGTGAACGCGAGGTTGTATCCGGCCCAAGGATTGTGGCAGATCAAACATTGATTGCGACCATGAAACTCCCATCGTTGTTTTCGAACACCACGCGGAGCGTTCTTGTCCTGGATCGTGAACGTCGTTTGGGCGCCGACGCTGGGCACGAGTGTTGCGTCGGTCTGCTTGTCGTTCCAGCGGTACGAGTACGCTTGCCAGCCAACGCCATCGAAATGAAGAATTTGCGTCTCGACCTTTCGGCTTGTGCGAGGATCGCCCTCTTTCATTTCGAGCGTGAGAGTCTTGACGAGCACGGCATCTTTGGGGAAATGATAACGCGACCCATAGGCCGTGTCGGGGCTCGGTTGTTTGCGTTGATACACTCGCAGTGCTGACTTGTTCGGCAACGCCACCCAACGTTGACTCGTGGCGTGGTCGGACCATCGTTCGGCCTTGATCGCAAACGGCAAAACGCCGGGGGCCGGGACTTGCTTGGCGGTGTTCGAAAACAAACCTGTCTCGCTCAACTTGCGAGGAAATTTTTTGTGCAGGTCGGAATCTTCCTTGTTCGGAACAAGCTGGTAAACGCCGCCTTGGGGAACGTGGTCGAGATAATACAGTACGCCTTGATGGTCCTCGCCGAACGCGACGACCCGCTGGCTCGTTTTGGCCAGGACCTGGAGCGACGCAATTTTCTTGCCGTCCCACTTCGCGCCCCAGATTGTTCGCGTCCCCCAGTCACCGCAGATGTACGTCCCTCGGAGCTTCGGATAACGTTTGCCGTGGTAGACATACCCGCCTGTGATGGACGACGCCTCGGTGTGCGAGAAAGCAATCGTGGGCGGGAGAATCGGCGTCGGTCCGGGCTTCAAGTTGGGACGTACAGGTTGTCGACCTTCCATGATCGACCAGCCATAATTCCCACCTTTCTCGACGCGGTGGATCATCTCCCAACGTTCCCATCCCACGTCGCCGACCCACAGATCACCGGTGGCCTTGTCGAAACTCATTCGCCACGGATTCCGAAACCCGAAGGCCCAAATCTCTGGTCGAGTGTTGGGAGTATCGACGAACGGATTGTCCTTGGGCACCGAGTAGCCTTTGCCCTTCGCGGGATGATCCACGTCGATGCGGAGGATGCTTGAGAGTAGATCGCTCACGTCCTGCCCGGTCGAGAGCGAGTCGGGAGGATTGGGCGCCGTCGCATCACCGGTCGTGATGTAGAGGTATCCATCCGGCCCGAACTTCAAGCATCCGCCGTTGTGCCCACCTTCGAGCCAGGTGATGATTATCTTCTCGGTGCTCACGTCGAGCCGCGGCGGATTTGTGTCAGTGACCTTGAACCGAGAGACCCGCGTGCCGTCCTTGAGGTGTTTGTTTCCTTTGGTTCGGATCACGTAGCACACAAAACAATAGCGGTTCGTCTCAAAGTTTGGATGGAACGCGAGCCCGTAAAAACCGCCGACGCGGTGCCCTTTCTTGCGGTCGAGGTGTTTCAGCTCTTTGTTCAGATCCACGAACAAATCGGCCTTCTTGACGTCTTGGTCGTCCACGAACGTGAAGGCCTTGCCGCGTTCCTGGGCAACCAGGAGACGATTCGTGCCAGGGACGTTTGTGATCAAGACCGGTCTATCAAACGTCAAGTTCGGGAACGCCCGCGCAGATCGATACGGCAGCGGCGACTCGGGTGCGCCTTTGACCCGAGAACTCGTCCACGGAATTCGTTTCTCGATGCCCACGGGGGCGGACTTCGAAGAACGTTGCATGGGGCCCTGCTCGGGCACCGTTCGGACGGGCCACGCCGAATTTAGGAGAACGATGAGGCCCGCGGCCAGCGTCAATGGAGCGAGGAGGGACAAACGTTTCATATGGAGATTCGCATCTGGAAAAAAGTTATACCATTAGATGATCTTCAAGTTTTCGTTCATTGTACCGTCTACCGGAACAGAAGGGATTAAATTTGCGATTGTCTTCTTTTGGGTTGGTTGTGCCGCTAGATTGTGGAATCGGTATTTGGAGGACGATTTGCGACACGTCGAAGAAAGAAGAAACAGGACCCACCAACGGAGCCACCATGAACGACGAACTATCCCTCATCCGGGCGATTTGGGAAGACCGCGAGAACGACACGCCTCGTCTCATTTACGCCGACTGGCTCGAAGAAACCGCCGGAAGGCCGAGCGTTCGGACGAGAAACGACGCCG